>CAOJLW010000074.1 GCA_948438565.1 uncultured Lachnospiraceae bacterium
TCCGAGGTGGCTCTCAAGCTATAAAACGGTGGCTCCGAAGCGTTAGAATATTCATTTGAGAGAGCAGCGTGTGTTAATTACGCTCAATGGAAAAGATTTTATAGTATTTATTCCACCCAGAAAAGAACTGGCTTTACATTATGGTTTGATTTGGTTGAGGGGTTTTCAGGTAACAAGTAAAAGCTATGAAAAGGTGATGAATCTTATTGGAAGTTTTTTGAAAAATCAGGGATGCTCTATTCAAAATACCTATTATGCTGTAAAGAAAAAAGATCAAACCTATGAAATGATTAAAAGGTTTCCCAAAGATGCATAAAAAATTTTTGTGTCTATAGAAAATAATAATAATATAAATTAATGAGTTGTTTGCCTAATCTGTAATTCTGAGGGCAGAGCCATATTTTCTGATTCTGTGTATCTTCTTAAGAAATTCTTTTACAGGCTTCTGCCGGAAAGTTTCTCCGTAAAATATGTTTTCAATTGGTAGTAGAACTATCCTCGTCTCAGGCGGTGTTTCGTCCATTTATTTGTGATGTCTATCATTGCAAGGCACTGCATTTTTAGAAGGATTTTGTCGGTTGGAAACACGGTTTTTGATTTGGATACTTTCTCCGAGACTGTTGGTTGAATCCTTTAATGGCATTGGTGGTATGGATGAGCCACGTGACCGCACTGGGACTAACAGAGAGTCAATAGTTTTCGTTCTTAAAATATGTCTGTTTGATCCAAGTAACAGTGGAATTCTTTTTTATCCCAAAAACAGTTCCCTTCATAGAAAATATACTATATAATAAAATATATTTTTATATTATGGGGGAATGTAAGCATGAGCAAACGAAAAAATTTAATTCCAGTGGTTTTGTTATTGACAGTCGTACCAATGATTGTCCATATGCGTGAGGTTGCTACCGGTTTGTCACAATATAACTGGTTTTCGCAAATAGATACCGTAACGGATTTTTTTCTATATTACAAATCGTTGGCCATTACATGGATTGCAGCAGTTATGTGCGTTATTCTCGTTTACCGCTATCTGGTAAAGCGTGAAGGATTCCGATTTTGTCTCGGACTGACGCCGCTTTTGGTCTATGCAGCGCTTACGGTGTTATCGACAATTTGTTCTCCATATCAATACTTTAGTTTTCACGGCGCGTTTGAAGTCTATGAAACGCTATGGGTAGTATTGGGATATTGTGTTATACTATTTTATGCATATCAGGTTATTCAGACAAAAGAGGATGTGGATGAGATCCTGAAATGGCTGACCGTAGGATTGGGCGCGATGTTAATCATCGGTATTCTACAGGCGGCCGGTCATGATTTGTTTGGCACGGATTTTGGAAAAATGCTGATTACCGGATCACGGGCGCAAGCGGATGAAATCGGGACCGCGTTTGAATCGGGGCGCGTTTATTTAACCGTCTATAATCCCAATTACGTGGCGTCCTATTTTGCACTGATGATTCCGATGGAAATTGCTTTGTGGATGAAAAGCAAACGGCTCGCCTACCGTGTGTTGTATACCGTAATGTTAGCCGCTTCTGTGATTTGTTTGCTGGCGTCCGGGAACCGGAGCGGATTGGCCGCATTTCTGGCGACGATCGTATTGGCGGTGATTTTGTTTTACAAACAGCTCGTTCGGGCATGGAAAATGGTTCTGCCGTTTTTTGCGGCGGCTTTGGTTTTGATAGGCGTATTTTTTTCGGTCAATCCGTTGATTTGGGAGAAATTTTCTAGTTTGCTAAAGGCTAAGACGCCGGAAGAACATATGATTACAGAAATGGTAACCGGAGATGAGGATGTAGCGATTACGTATTTTGGACAGACGCTTCATCTTGCATATGAGCTGAATGCGGAAAATAACTTAAAAGTTTTTATGCAGGATGATGCCGGAGAAGATGTCGAAGCCGTTTTTGATGGCGACAATTATTTGTATGTTATGAAAGATGAGCGTTTTACCGGGATAACGATACAGGCAGTTCGATTTGAGGATGAGATTGCGCTTTGCGTCAATGCGGATGCAAGGGATTGGTATTTTAAGAAAGGGGAGGACGGCTCCTATTATTTTTACAATGCGTTTGGCCGCTGGGACAAGGCCGCTGTCATACCGCGCGTGTCGTCGTCTTTTTTAGAACGGGTATTGGAAGAACGCGGATCGATTTGGTCGAAAACGATTCCGATGTTAAAACACAGGCTGCTGCTGGGTTCCGGAGCGGACACTTATACAGTTACGTATCCGCAGAATGATTATGTGGACAAGACATATAAGGGGACATTGACGCAAATTGACGTAAAGCCGCACTGTTTTTATCTACAGGTTGCCACGCAAAGCGGTATCCTGGCTTTATTGGCGCTTCTGGTCTTATATGGCTGGTATTTGGCGACGGGATTTCGGCTGTATCGGAAAGCGGATTTTACAGACGGCCTGGAATTGACTGGAGCCGGCCTTATGCTGGCAACCTTTACGTATCTGGTGATTTCAATTGTCAATGATTCTACCGTTGCGGTGGCTCCGATTTTCTGGGTTATGCTCGGTATGGGCGTCGCAGTCAATCAGATGATAAAAAAGAAGGGGGAAAAAGGATGCGCGTAGGATTTGGTTATGACGTACACCGATTGGTTGAGGGTAGAAAATTGATCTTGGGAGGCGTGGAGATTGCATATGACCTGGGACTTTTGGGGCATTCGGATGCCGACGTGCTGATCCATGCCATTATGGACGCTTTGCTGGGGGCGGCGGCATTGGGGGATATCGGCAGGCATTTCCCGGATACCGACGAGCAGTACCGGGGAATTGCAAGCACAAAGCTTTTGGCTTATGTCGGAGCGCTGTTAGAGCAGGCAGGGTATCGAATTGAAAATATTGACGCTACCGTCGTTGCGCAAAAACCCAGGCTTCGCTCTTATATCGAGCAGATGGAAATGCAGATTGCGGAAGTTTTAAAATTGGATAAAACCCAGGTCAATGTCAAAGCGACTACGGAAGAGGGACTGGGATTTACCGGGGCGCAGGAAGGAATTGCGGCGCAGGCTGTCTGCTGTCTGGATAGAGGGCAAAAAGAAGCGTAGTCTTGCCGATGCAAGGAACGGCAAAGGGAGGATGGCAATGACCTATCGGATTTTAGTGGCGGAGGATGACCGGGGATTAAATCAGGGCATCCGTCTGGCATTGCAAAAAGAGGGATGGTTATTTGACGCTGCGTATACGCTGAAAGAGGCGCGGGAAATCTATCGGGAGCAAAGGCCGGATATGATACTGTTGGATGTGAATTTTCCGGATGGAAACGGTTTTGATTTTTTGCGCGACCTGCGCCGGGATTCCGATCTTCCGGTATTGATGATAACGGCAAACGATTTGGAACTAGACGAGGTGACAGGCTTGACGCTTGGAGCGGACGATTATATTACCAAACCGTTTAGTTTAATGGCCTTGCGCGCCCGTGTGGAAAATATCAAAAAACGAATGGTTCCCAAATTAGTAAAATCGGATTATACAGAGGCAGGTTATCAGTTTGATTTTGAAACCTTAAAATTTTATGTAGACGGTCAGGAAATCCAGTTCAGTGTACCCGAGCAGAAGCTGTTAAAATTATTTGTCGCCCATCCGGGACAGACTTTGCCACGTGAAAGACTAATTGAGCTTATCTGGACCTGCGGCATGGAATATGTAGACGAAAACGCCCTTTCCGTTACGATTAGCCGTTTACGAAAAAAGCTTTCGATAAAGGGAAAGGGCAATCCGATCCATACGGTGTATGGAGTCGGATATACCTGGAAGCGTATGGAGGAATCATAATGTTTGGGAGCGATAAAATGATTGCCAGGCTGAATCAGATGCTGACGGACGCGATCAACGGCTCATTTTTGGAATCTGCGTATAATGAAACAGAGCTTTCCAGGCTGGAGAGTAAATTTCGTCAATATCTGACCGGTCAGGAGGCGGCCGCGGAAAAAGTGCGTGCCGAACGTGCCATGATTAAAGAATTGGTAACGGATATCTCCCATCAGACGAAAACGCCGATTGCCAATATCTGCCTATATACGCAGCTTTTGGAGGAGAAGATTCCACAGGAGCTTTGGCCGTATGTGGAACAAATCGGTTTACAGGCAAAAAAACTGGATTTTTTGGTACGGACTTTGACAAAGATTTCTCGGCTGGAGAGCGATATGATCAAGCTCAATCCGAAACCGCAGTCCGTTGCGCAGTTCATTGAACAGGCAGTCCGGGAAGCGCAGGGACAGGCGGACGCCAAGCAGATTGCTATCCATGTAAAGATTTGGGAAGATGTCATGGCTTTGTATGACGCCCGTTGGACCAAGGAGGCGCTAGGGAATCTTTTGGATAATGCGGTGAAATATTCGCCAAACGGCAGCACAGTGACGGTGTCGGTACAGGCGTTTGAGATGTTTGTCTGTATCAGTGTGGAGGATGAAGGCATAGGGATCTTAGAAGAGGAGGCAGCGCAGCTTTTTGAACGTTTTTACCGTGGAAAAAATGCCGCACAGGAGGAGGGCAGCGGCATAGGACTCTATTTAACCCGTATGATTTTGCGCAAAGAACGCGGATATATCAAGGTATGTTCCAAAGAAACCGGGAGCTGTTTTCGTATGTACCTGTTAAAATTCTTGCAAAAGTGTTAGGTTCTGGAAAGCCTTTGGAAAGAATGATTTGTTATAGTCTGTTTATGCAGAAGGAATCCTGCACAAACAGGCTTTTTTGATGGAGCGTGTCTGAAAATTTTAAAGGAGGCTGCTATGGAAATTTTAAGAACAGAACATTTGAAAAAATATTACGGACGGGGAGAGGTATGCGTAAAGGCATTGGACGGCGTTGATTTTGCCGTTCAAAAAGGAGAGTTTGTCTCCATTGTCGGGACTTCCGGCAGCGGAAAATCAACGTTATTAAATATGTTGGGCGGGTTGGATCGACCGACGTCAGGACAGGTAATTGTGGACGGCAAGGATATTTTTACGCTGAAGGAAGAAGCGCTGACTATCTTTCGGAGAAGAAAAATTGGCTTTATTTTTCAAAGCTTTAATCTGGTTCCGGTTCTCAATGTCTATGAGAATATTGTGCTTCCAATTGAATTGGACGGCAATCCGGTGGATCAGAAGTTTGTTAACGGCGTAATAGAGACGCTTGGATTGGAATCCAAAATCTATGCGCTGCCGTCACAGCTTTCCGGCGGTCAGCAGCAACGGGTGGCGATTGCCAGGGCGTTAGCGGCAAAGCCGGTCATCGTGCTGGCGGACGAACCGACTGGGAATCTGGATTCCGTTACTAGTCAGGATGTGCTGGAGCTGATAAAAACGACCGGAGAGCGGTTTGAACAGACGATGGTTATGATAACGCATAATGAAGAAATTGCCCAGATGGCAGACCGTATGGTGCGCATTGAGGACGGCAGGATTGTAAAGTCAGATAAAGGCGGTGGTTTCTATGCGTAATGTCAGAAATAACAAAGCGATCCGACGGCTGTCAAAACAGAGTTTTCGGGCCAATCGTACCCGCAATCTGGTTGCGTCTATTGCAATCGCTCTGACGGCAATTTTATTTACGGCTGTTTTTACCGTGGGATTGGGCTTGATTGAAAATGCGCAGCGCAGCGCTATGCAGCAGGCTGGAGGAGATATGCATGGCTCGATCAAAGATATATCGGAGAAACAGTATCAGATTTTCAAACGACATCGCTTGATTCAGGAGTGTGGAAGGGGAATTCTCGTTGCAGACGCGGTGGAAAACCCGGAATTTTTAAAACGTCACGTGGAAATGCATTTTATTGATAAAAACCTTTATCCGCACTGGTTTCTCAACATTGTAGAAGGTACCGCGCCGTCAAAGGCGGATGAAATTCTGATAGATGAAAAATCAATGGAGCTTTTGGGGATGCAGCCAAAAGCCGGATGTGAAATTACATTGCAGGTAAAGATAGGCCAAAACAGCAAAAGCGTAGAGCGTACGTTTCGGGTTAGCGGCGTGATTCAGGCGTCAGCGGCCATGAACGTAGGTTTTGTGTTTGTCTCGGATGCATATTTGGACGCATATCAGGAGGAACTCAAACAGTGCGCGGAGGATATCACAAGCAACGCGGGAAAAATTACAATGGATGTGATGTTTCAACATGCTGGGGATATTCAAAGAAAATTGAATCAGGTGATTACAGACAGCGGTTTTTCCGTGGATGAGTCGTCCGAGAATTATATCGCGTCCAATGCGAACTGGGCGTACTTTACCAGCGGCGCCACCGGAGATCCGCTGGTTATGGCGGGGATGGCCGCGGCGGTGGTTTTGATTATGCTGACCGGATATCTGATCATTTACAATATTTTTCAGATTTCCATTATTCGGGATATCCGTTACTATGGTCTGTTAAAAACGATTGGAACGACCGGGCGGCAGATGAAACGGATTTTGCGCAGACAGGCCGTCTGGCTCTGTGCGCTTGGGATGCCGGCCGGCCTTCTCCTCGGTTTTTTTGTAGGGATGTATTTGCTGCCGGTTGTTTCCACCGCATCGAATTTGGGTTCTGAGCAACAGACGTTCTTTTCTCCTCAGCCGTGGATTTTTATTGGCGCGGCTGTTTTTACCTTGATGACGGTATTGCTTTCGGAGTGGAAGCCGGGACGGATTGCGGCGCGGGTTTCCCCTTTGGAAGCGCTGCGCTTTACGGATCAGGGCAAGCTTCCAAAAAAACAAAAACGCTCTACGGACGGTGGGAAGCTCTTTCGGATGGCGTTTAGCAATTTGGGCAGGAATAAGGCAAGGACGGCAATTGTGGTCTGTTCGCTTTCCCTGACCGTCGTTCTGATGAACAGCGTTTATACGGTGACAAGCTCAATTGAAAAAGAAGGCCTTTTATCTAAGATGATTTTATGTGAAGATATTATTGGGAATGCGGCTCTTTGGAATTATCATTATTATCCAAATGATGAAAATGACGCGCTTGAGATGAGCCTTTCGGAGAGTTTTATCAATGCATGTGAAAATCAGGCGGGGTTTCAAGCGGGCGGCAGGATTTATATGGTAAAAGAAGGGCCGCGCATACCTGTGGAAACCTGGAAGATACCGGATTATATTTTAAGGGATGAAACGGGCGCGCCAGGTGAGTATACGCCGGTAGGATTTTCGCCTTTTGCAGGATATGAGGTCGGAGGTTATTGTACAAATTTTTATGGGATGGAGCGATTTGTTCTGGATAAAATGACCGTGGAAGAAGGGGAGACAGACAAAGAGATTATATGGGAAAAACTAATGACAGGCAGATATATTCTTTACAGCGTGGATGTGGATGACGATCAGCGTGTGATTGAGAATGAAGTAAAATATCATGCGGGGGATCGCGTGACGTTGGATTATGGGGACGGAAAGGTCAAAGAATATGAGATTCTTTCTGTGGTGCAAAGTCACACCTTCAGTTTAACAAACCGTATCAGCAGCGTATTTTCTTTTTATGTTTCCGAAGCAGAGTTTAAAGAGCATTATTCGGACGCGTATTTGATGAGCTTCCTCTTGGACGTAGAGGAAGGGCAGGAAGATGCGATGGAGGAGTTTTTGCATACGTATACGACGGAGGTGGAGCCGACGATGTCCTATGAATCAAGAAAGACCTTTGAGGGGGATTTTAATATGATTTTGGGCATGATTACGATGGTGGGGTTGAGCCTTTCGGGCATGGTCGGACTGATAGGAATGCTAAATTTTATCAACGTCATGTTGACGAGCGTTGCGATCCGGAAACGTGAATTTGCTATGATGGAAGCCATCGGGATGACCAAACGCCAGATTGTTGGGATGTTAATGGGCGAAGGGGCGTATTATGCGCTGCTTACGATGGTATGCTCCCTTGGAATCAGCGCAGTGTTTTCCCTGACGGCGTTACAAAGCATCGGACAGGGAATTTGGTTTATCCGGTATCGGTTTACCCTGCTTCCGGTTGCAATCGCCTGTCCGATTCTGCTGGCGTTTGGCGTATTGACGCCAAAACTGATCTATGCGTTTCGAAAAAAAGAAAGCGTGGTGGAGGCTATCCGAGAATAGCGTGTGGAGCGCCCCATTTTGCTTATTCTACGCCAAAATAGGCGTCAATGCCGTTGGCGATGCCGGCTGCAATTTTATATTGGTAGTCGGCATTGGCCATATTGCTGTCCTCCGTGGGGTTCGTCATATAACCCATTTCCACGATTGTGACCGGAGTTTGACACCAGTTGATGCCGGTCATAGTATCGGTTTCCCAGACATATTGTTTGGCGCATCCAGTGGCGGCCGTAAGCTGATCCAAAACGTGGGTGGAGAGGTTTTTACTTTCGGTATACAGAGAAGCATTGTAAGGGTTTGACGCTGTCTGGCAGATCGTCATGGCTCCGTTTGTGCCGCTGTTTTCCGAACCGTTGGCATGGACGCGGATCAATGCGTCTGCGCCTGCCTGGTTGGCAATTTCTGCGCGTTCGGCATTGCTGAGATTCACATCGTTGCTCTCGCGGATCATCAATACTTCATAACCTCTGTCCGTCAGCTCGTCTTGCAATTTCTGCGCCACCTGTAAGGTCAGTTCATATTCCGCAAGGCCTGACGCCACTCCTTTTGTGCCGCTTGCGACCTTGGCTTTTCGTTCGGACGCGCCGGGGCCTATCGGTTCCGTGTCGCTGTTTCCCTTTGCCTGATGGCCTGCGTCAATGGCAACCAGATATCCCTTCCCTTCGCCGGGCAGGGGTTTTTCTTTTAAAAAATCGCTTTTAATATAATAAAAGGCATCGTCGATTAAAATTTTTGTCCATCCGTTTTCTTCTGAGACTTTATTGACGGATTCCCGGCGTCCGGCCACCTGATAGACTTCGGCGTCTGTGCTTGGGGCGATGCGGATATTGACCGTATCGGTAGTCATCATTTCGGTGACGGGGATGCTGGATGGATCCGCGGCGGTTTCGGGCATAGAGGGCGTGATTTCAGCAGTAAGCGACTCTTCTGTGGATTCTGTTTCGGTGGGAGCTGCGGGTAATTCTGTGGGTGTCGTTTGTTCTGTATGGGAAAGTATGGGTTGGGGGTCGGTTGGCGTTTGTGTGGATTCTGTAGCGGCGGGCGGCTGTGGCGTGGGTGGATCGGATTTGATGAATGCGTAGAGACATAGGGTCAGAAGGATTAGTAGGATGGGAAAAATGCGTGGGTGTTTTTTCATGGTGTTTACCTCTTTTTTTTGTGTTGTTTGGGGGGCCGCCAGGGGGAAGCCAAAGCAGAGGGGGATGTTTTTGGGCGATGTTTATGGATTAAGAATTTCTAAACAGTCCCGTAAGGATATGGATTGCGTACGGAACCGTCCCTTAACGCGCCATCCATGGCGCTAAGGGACTTCCACGGACGTCCTGTCCGTGGATTCCTGGGTATTGTATGGGACAGTTAAGAAATTCTAAATCCAATCACAATGCCCAAAAGCCATCCCCCTCTGCTTTGGCCTCCCCCTGGCTACGCGATCGAATTGCGGTCGGTGGAGTATGGCGCCCCTGTAATTTATGAGTGAGTATTTAGGATGCAATTTCTTTGTTGTTTTTAGTATAGCATGGATTGGGAATTATGACAATTGGGGGGGGATGGGATATTTGGCGGGGACGGATGCGGTTTTCATTGGTAAAAAAATTGGGTTGTGGGAAAGTAGAGATGAGGTTATAATAAAGAA
>CAOJLW010000075.1 GCA_948438565.1 uncultured Lachnospiraceae bacterium
TTAGTCAAGATCGGCCGCATGGTCACTTTTTGGTTATCCACGGGCGTAAACAAGCGGCATCCTTTATCATACACCGGTTCCAGAGTATAATACAGCTTGTCATCCTTCGTCCCTGGCACAGCCATCTTTGTCACTTCTCCTACTTTACAAACCCCTGTACTTCCATAAATGATATATTCCCCTATTTCGAACATATAGTTGCCTCCTCTCTGCTTTATTTTGTCAAACCCTCCCATAGTGTATTTCTGCGCTCGAGACGAACAGGCCAAACCAAAAAATCTGCTGCATTCAGATGAACGCAACAGATTCCGTTGATTTCTTCCGTATTATTAGTGTAACACATTTTTGGAAGTTATGTCAGTTTTTTTTCAATTTCAGAAGATTTTTTTGGCATATGATAACAAGCAGTCCGTCCGGTTTCGGGTAAAATCCGCACAATGACATATTCGCAGTGTTTACCTGTTCGAAACGGATAACCCCATCCGGCAATTCCGGAGGATACAATCAACTCCATCGCGCCATAGGTTTTTTGCCCATAATTTAAGGTATCTTTGTCTAATAACGTCGTCAGCAAACCTACGGGCCACATCTGCCCCGCATGCGTATGGCCGGACAACATCAGATCGTATCCCGAAGCGGCGTTTTCCATCATACTGCACGGCTGATGATCGGCCAAAATATGAAATCCATCCGACGGCATACCGTCTAACAGCTCTTTAGAAGGCGTTCTGGCCACCTGACCCATGATCGCGTCATATTGATCCATCCGTCCGGTCAGGGACAGCTCCGGATTTAACGGCACGGTATCGTCCTCTAAGACGGTTACGCCTGCCTCCCGGATAACCTGGGACAGCTCCTGTTCGGTAAAATCACAATCGCTTGCATATCTGCCTTTATCGTGATTGCCATAGACATAATACGTTCCGTAGGAGCTTTTGATATTGGCCAGAGCCGTAAAGGCTTGCCGCGCCTCTTTGAGCGTCGTGGCTTCATCTACAATATCCCCGCCCAGCACAACCAAATCCGGCTTTTCTGTTTCCATACGTCTACAATAGGCCTCCAGCTTTTTTATATCCATCGTCGTCCCAAAATGCAGATCGGATACAAAAACAATCCGGTACCCTTCTTGCCGGATGGATTTGCTGGTGGATACCGTATATTCCTGGGTCGTGATCAGATGCATATTGAAATAGGCATATCCGAGAACGGCTGCGGCAATCACGATGGCAGCAACCCCGCTGCGGCAAAACAAGTCCCACCTTGGATGCGTTATTTTGCCTGTTTTTTTTAAGATTAGCCAGACCAAATCGACAAGCAGGGACGCGGCTGCAAAATGCAGCGTAATCAAGGCCCATACGCCAAACAGATTATAGGAAGGAAGCGTGATGCATACCGCCGCCACAGCGGAAAGCGCCCGTTGCAGCATTTTTTTCCGTTCCCCCCAAAGCAGCGCCAACGCACGTCTGATTACAAAGTACAGGTAAATTCCAAGCGCCAACATCAACGCTCCTGCATAACCTAAAAACACAAGCATTTTTTTCTCCTCTAGGTCAGTTTTTTTCTTCCCACAATCCCTTCAATACATCCAGCAGACGGTTTGCCGCCTCTTCCTTGGACAATAACGGCAAGTCCGTCGCCTCGCCATGCCCGATCAAAATCAAATGATTGGTGTCTGTTCCAAAGCCGGATCCCTGGTCTTTTAGGGAATTCGCCGCAATTAAGTCGGCATTCTTCTTTAAAAGCTTCACCCTGGAATTTTCGATCACATCCTGTGTTTCCATTGAAAAACCGCATAATACCTGCCGCCTGGCTTTCTGGCTCCCAAGCCAGGCTAAAATATCCTTTGTCTTTTGCAGCTTTAATACAAAGTCCTCTTCCGATTTCTTGATCTTTTCCCCTTTTTGGGATTCCGGCGTGTAGTCGGCCACCGCAGCGGTTTTTATCATGATATCCTGATCTTTGTAACAGGCGTCCACAGCCTGAAACATATCCTCTGCGCTTACAGTTTGGATCACGTTTACAAACGGCGGCGGCGCGATATGAATAGGGCCGCTGATCAACGTTACATCCGCCCCGCGCAGCATTGCCTGCCTGGCAACCGCATACCCCATTTTTCCGGTCGAATGGTTCGTAAGAAAACGCACCGGATCTAACGCTTCCTGCGTCGGCCCTGCCGTAACCAGGATTTTTTTGCCCTGCAAATCTTTGTCATACGCAATTTCCCTTAAAATATAATCCACCAGAACTTCTTCTTTCGGCATTTTGCCCTCTCCGGTTTCGCCGCACGCCAAATGGCCGTTTTCCGGCGGAATGATGCATTTCCCATAATCCGAGAGACGTTTTAAATTGTCCTGCACAATCGGGTTGCGGTACATATGGACATTCATGGCCGGAGAAAGGAGAACCGGACATTCCATCGCCAGCGCCGTCGTGCTGAGCATATCGTCCGCAATTCCATGGGCCATCTTTGCCAGAATATTGGCCGACGCCGGCGCCACTAACATCACATCCGCTTTCTTGGCCAGGGATATATGCTGAATATCAAACTGAAAATTTCGATCGAACGTATCGACGATACATTTATTTTGGGTCAGGGATTCAAACGTAATCGGTGTAATAAACCTGGCGGCGTTCTCCGTTAAAATCACATGGACATCGGCTCCCAGTTTTACCAGACGGCTTGCTACGCCCGCTATTTTATAAGCGGCAATGCTCCCTGTCACCCCCAACACCACCGTTTTCCCTTTTAACATGATCCGTTCCCCTCTTCCATATCGGACAGCAGGCCGTGCTTTTCATACCGGGTAATCCTTTGCAGCTGGTTTTGCCCATCTACAAACACGACCTTTGGCTGATGTTTGGCCGCCTCATCCGGAGTCATCATTGCATAGCACATAATAATAATTTTATCACCCACCTGCACCATGCGCGCGGCTGCGCCGTTTAAACAGATTAAGCCGCTGCCGCGCCTGCCCGCAATCACGTACGTTTCAAAACGGCTGCCGTTATCAATATCCACAATCTGCACCTGTTCGTACTCATAAATCCCGGCCGCTTCCATCAACGCCTCATCAATCGTAATGCTGCCCACATAATTTAACTCGGCCTGAACGACGGTTGCACGATGTATTTTTCCTTTTAGCATTGTTATATTCATGACTTACGTTTCCTTTCCGGAGTCAACGCCCGTTACTCCCTGATAAAATTATCAATCAGCCTGGTTTTGCCGATAAAGACGGCAATCGCAACCAAAACCGGGCAGTCCACCCTGTGATGGATCTCAATGGTATCCCAACGCACCATTTCCACATAATCAATCTTGGCCAACGGTTCCGCTTCAATGATGCCGCGCATTTTCTCCAACACCAGATCTCCGTCCGTTTCCCCGTCCTCAATCATCTCCCGCCCGGCCTTTATGGCACGGCTTAACGCCAAAGCGGCCTGACGTTCCCTGTCAGACAAATATGTATTGCGGGAGCTTTTCGCCAATCCGTCCGTTTCCCGGACAATCGGACAGCCGACCACAGCGACGTCCATATTTAGGTCCCGTACCATATGGCGTATGACCGCCAGCTGTTGGGCGTCTTTTTCTCCAAAATAAGCGCGATCCGGCATTACGATATGGAATAATTTATTGACCACCGTACAGACGCCGCGAAAATGCGTCGGACGGCTCTTGCCGCAGAGCTCTGCCGTCACTAGATCCATATCCACATATGTGGAAAATCCTTCTCCGTACATTTCCGCAACCTCCGGACAAAAAACCAAAGACGCTCCCGTGCGTTCGCACAGCGCGCAGTCTGCGTCCAAATCTCTCGGATAACTTTCCAAATCCTCTTTTGGCCCAAACTGGATTGGATTGACGAATACGCTTACAACCACTTTATCATTTTCTTCTACGGCGCGCGCGATCAGGCTTTGATGCCCTTCGTGCAGATATCCCATCGTAGGGACAAAGCCGACGCGGTATCCCGCCCTTTTCCATTCTCCGACCTGTTGTTTTACACCCGCCACGGTCCGTTCTATCTGTAATGTTCCACTCATCCTGCGTTATCCTTTCCGCTTTTAATACAGCTTTTCAATCACTTCTTTTGCAATCCCATAGCTATGTTCTTTCGCTGGGAACGCACCCTGCTCCACTTCCTCCATATACGCCTGAAACGCCGCCTGCATAGCTGTTCCAAGCTCGGCAAACCGTTTGACAAACTTCGGCGTAAAATCGGAAAACAACCCCAGCATATCCTGATAAACCAATATCTGTCCGTCGCAGTCTGCGCCTGCGCCAATCCCAATCGTCGGAACAGAAAGCTCTTTTGTCACACGCCTTGCCAGCTCTGCCGGAACACATTCCAATACCACGGCAAATACGCCTGCGGCTTCGATGGCCTTGGCGTCCTCTAACAGCTTGCGCGCCGCGGCTTCGTCTCTGCCCTGTACCTTATGGCCGCCAAACGCATGAATCGACTGCGGCGTCAAACCCAAATGCCCCATAACCGGAATTCCGGCCTGGCAGATAGCCTGTATCTGCGGCGCGACGCTTTGGCCGCCCTCGAGCTTGACCGCATTGGCACGTCCTTCCTTCATCAGCCTGCCTGCGTTTACGACCGCGTCATATACGGACGTCTGGTAAGACATAAACGGCATATCCACTACAACCAACGCGTTTTTTGCGCCTCTGGCCACCGCCGCGCCATGGTGGATCATATCCTCCATCGTCACGGAAATCGTATCTTCATAACCGAGGATCACATTGCCCAGGGAGTCCCCGACTAAAATACCATGGATTCCGGCCGCGTCCATCAGGCTTGCCGTTGAATAGTCATAGGCAGTCAGCATAGAAATTTTTTTTCCTTCGTCTTTTGCTTTCTGAAATGTCGTAACCGTATGTTTCATGTTTTATACCCATCCTTTCTCCTGCATTTCTATGATCAAAGCAAATAGTTCCTTATAATCCCTATCCGGATGTTTCCGCTGCGCAATTTCCGCCGCCGCTTTTGTCAAAGGCAGATAGATCTCCTTTTCTTCCTCCGAAAGCACGGCCAGATGGCGGCGGATCGTCTGTTCGTCCGCCCGTTCTGCGGGGCCCGTCAACGCCCCTTCCACACCGGAATCGGCAATATTGCGGCAATTATTTAAAAATAACGGCAGCAGAGCTTTTTCGCCGCTTTCCCGATCAAAGCCGCACCGCATCAGCATACGCGCCGCCGTCTCAAACAATCCGACGACCAGATTGCTTGCCGCTACGGCCGCGCCATGATACAAAACCTTTTGTCCCGAATCAATAATCCGGACAGGATTCCCCATATCTGAAAAAAATTTTTTCCAAAATTCCAGATATTCCATAGAACCTTCCATTGTAATATACGCTTGTGAAAATTCCCGATAGGACTGCAACCGACTATGGATTGCAAATAACGGATGGATAGAGTAACCAAATGCTCCCATCTGGCTAATCCCAGAAAATACGGCGGAATTCATCGCGCCGCTGCAGTGACAGATCAACTTGCCTGTTAACGGATATTGCTGAAGCGATTTCCATACGTTTTCGATGGCTCCGTCCGGAACCGTTAAAAACAGAGCGTCACTTTCTTCCAATACCTCTTCTAATGTTTCAAAATATGACGTGTGCGTAAATTCGGCCGCTTCTATCGCGGACGCCCTGCTCCTGCTATAATAGCCGGATACGCACGCTTGATGTTCCACCATATATTTTCCCAGAGTAGAACCTGCTTTTCCTGCACCTACAAATCCTATTTTCATTTTTACACCCCCTCGGACGGCGATGCTCACACGAAATCTTATTTGACAGCAATATAAGTTTCATCCGGATTTTATAAATATCAAACGGATCTGCAGACAAGTCTTGTCCTGGTATAGTTTCCCTTGGGATTCTATCCGTCCTTTATTATAACACACACGTGCGCGATGGCAACAAAAAATTTTCCTACTGACGCCGCCTTTCACCGTGCAGCACAACTTGTTCGCCAAAATAGGCATCTGGGAACATCGTATGGTAAATCCGATCCAACGCCTCGAAAACGGCTTTCGGATCGATCGTTTTCTGCATAGGAAAAAACATAATCCGGTATTCCACTCCAAACAGACGGGACGCATATTCTGTGAGGATCAGTCCGTTTTTCTCATAAAAACGAATCCGTTTTTCCTGCATAATCCGTTCGGCTTTTGCCGCGGCATATAACGGATTCTCCACTTCAATCAACAGCAAACGGCTCCCTTGGCCTTGCAGTTCTGCAATCAGAAGCCGGATGCATCGGCTCCCAATGCCGTTACCCCTTGCCTGCGCAGCTACTGCATAGTAATCCAGCAAAACATCTCCGCTGTCGGCCTCTACCAAATAAGCGTAAGCCATAAGCTCCCCGTTTTCATAAAAACCATATGCAAAATAAACGCCGTCCTCCCACATTCTGGCTATCCGTTTCCAAGGTTTTAATTCTGCCGGAGGAAAATCCGACGGCATCCTCGTCCGATAAATATCTTCCGCTGTTTTTTTATCTATTTTTTTTAACATGATAAACTCCTTTTTTGTATCGCTCCACAAAAATAATTTTGGAATCCTGATTATCATAGCACGTATCCGCCACACTCACAACCTCATTCAGCCATCCTTTGTTTTGGCCTTGATATTCCACAAAAAAAGGAGGATCCCCGGGTCGCCCCGGGAATCCATGCCTGGCTGCCTATTTTTTTACTTTCACCGCTTTTGAAATCTTACCGGCGCTATATTGCGCCTTCTTTTCGGTCACGATTTTATAATAATATTTCTTGTTGACTTTCACCTGCGTATCCACATAAACCCGTTTGGAAGCGGAAACTTTGGCAATCTTTACAAAACCCGTATCCTTTTTCGTAGAACGATAAATATAATACTTGGACGCGCCCTTGACCCTTTTCCAGGTCACTTTGACCCGTTTTGCGCCGCTTTGCTTTGCCGTCACCTTCTTCGTATTGGCCGGAAGCATCACGGATACTTCCGCGCTGTTGACGCTGTCTATATATTTCGCCGTATCCAGGGCGACGGTTTTTGCATAATAAAACGCTTTCTTTCCGCTTGCCGGACTGTTGTCGTACAAATAATGGGCGGTTGTCTCTCCAATCAGAACAACTTTACTGCCAACCCTGCGGTATACGACCATTTTTTGCCCTTCCTGCGGTTTGGCAAAGGATATTTTCACCCTTCCGGTCGATTTCTTGGCAATGCAGCTTTTTACTTTGATCTGCGGCTGTGTAAGTTGAACCGGGGTCGGAGCCGGATCTCGTTTTGCCTCCTCTTCCAGTGCGGCAATTCTGCCCTCCGCCGCCTGTAACACCTGTAAAGCGGCGCTTACCAAGGCCTTCTGCGTCTCTGTCAAAGCTTCATAGGCGCTGCGCGCTTCAGCTATTTTCGCCTTGCTCTCAAGCGTCACATTGCCGATTGCCATAATTAAGGCGTTGACCTTATCCGCAGCGGCCTGATCGGCCGCCTGTTGATCGGCTTTGTCTTTTAAGTCCTGAAGCGCTTCTTCCGCCGCCGTCAGGCAATCTATGGCATCCCGCCCAACCAATGCCTTTTGTTCCGGCGTCAACGCTTCATAAGCTGCACGCGCCTCTAAAATCACTGTTTCCTTATCCAAGGTCACTTCTCCGATGCCGCTAATCTTGTCGGTAACCGCTGTCGCTGCCGCACGATCTAGCGCTTCTTGATCGGCTGCATCCTTGAGTTCCTGCCACCTGTTTTCCGCATCCAGTAACGTCCGTAGGATATCTGCGTCTATCCATGCTTTCTGCGCTTCTGTCAAAGCTTCATAGGCATTGCGCGCTTCCGTAATAGCCAGACCGGACGCAAGCGTCACCTCGCCAATTGCGTTGATTTTTTGGATCACCGCGTCGGCCGCCGCCTGATCGGCCGCTTCCTGTTTCCGATCGGCCAAATCCTGCTCCGCTTGTTCCAATGCCTGAACCGCAGCGGTTCCTACCAACCCTTTCTGTTCCGGCGTCAACGCTTCATAAGCTGCACGCGCTTCTAAAATCGCCGCTTCCGATTCTACGGTCACCTCGCCGATTGCGTTGATTTTTTGGATCACCGCGTCGGCCGCCGCCTGATCGGCCTCTTCTTTTTGCAGTGCGCGAAGCGTTTGTTCCGCATCTTCTAAGATCTTTATCTTATCCGTCCCTACCAGCTCTTTTTGCGCTGCCGTCAAAACGTCATAGGACTGGCGGGCGTCGGTGATCGCTGCTTCCGATTCTAGCGTTACCGTGCCGATCGCGTTGATTTTTTGGATCACCGCGTCGGCCGCTTCCCGATCGGCGTCCCGGACTACAATTTTCATCGTATCTGTAAGGCCGGAAGCGACGCTTTTGACCGTAATCGTCGCCTCCCCTGCCGTAAGAGCCTTGCAACGTCCGCTGCTGCCAACCGCAGCCACCTGCGGATTGCTGCTGGTATAGATCAGAGTTTTATTGGTTGCGTTTTCCGGCAGAACTTCCACTGCCAGATCATAGGAATTTCTACACCAGAACGTCTTTTCCACATCTTGAAACTGAACGGACTCTACACGAACCGGTTCGCCGTAATATGGCGTAATCGACACTTCGCATTCGGCTTTCACTGACTCATCCAACAGAGAATACACCGTTACAATCGCTTTTTGGGCAGAGCCTTTTACGGTTACGACGCCCTCGGGAGAAACCTCTACAAGCTTTGGATCGGAGGACTTCCAGCCTATGCTGATATTGTTTACTTCTGGTTTTGTCTTGACTGACAATGGAGCGGACTGACCAGGCAGCAAATGAAGCTGTTCTGGCGTCACGGAAATTTCTTCTATCTTTTGTACGGTTGTCGCGCTTTCGTTTATCCCGATAATTTCAAATTCATACATCGAATACCCGTATTGACCTACCCGTTTTATGCCTAGCATCCGTACATAACGCCCGGTATATTTCTGTGGAAGCGTATAATTTTTCCATCCTGCTCCGGTATTATTTTTCTCATAGACCATATCCGTCCAATTTTCCCCATCATCGGAAATCTGAACCTTATATTCCTTTCCGGCTGCCGCCTCCCAGAGGATATTGATTTTTTCTACCGTCGAAGTTTCGCCGAGATCCACCATATACCACTGGCTGTCGCTTCGCGCGGACGCCCATCGGGTACCGGTATTCCCGTCAATGGCATTGGTCACCGGATATGCGGCCGCGCCTCCCGTATCGTAACTGCTACAGGAAGCCTGCTTACCAATCGCCATATTAAACGCCTTGACTTCCGGTATGCCGTCCCCGATCTTTTGCAGCGCGCGAATGGAAAACAGAGAGTATTGACTCGGACTGACGCCCTGCATTTTCAGATAACGGGCCTCGATCGGCTGGTCAAAATCATAGCGGACATATTCCCCTTTGACCTGCCCTCTGACTTCTTTTATTGTCGTCCATTCTACGCCGTCCGACGACGTCTGGATATCGTAATCTTCCCCATTGGAGTACCATGTAATATCGACTGCGTCAAAGGATGCGCCTTCGCCCAGATCCACCTGGATCCATTCCGCCCGATCCTCATACAAAGACTGCCAACGCGTCACAGTCGTATTATTATCCACCGCATTGGATGCCGAATACACGGAATGCACGCTACTAACTGTAACGGGTTTAT
>CAOJLW010000076.1 GCA_948438565.1 uncultured Lachnospiraceae bacterium
GTCAGAATATTCAACAGATTATCAATAATATTCCATATATAAAAAATGCTAATAAATTATTTTTAAAATATTGATTGACATATTTAAATTTATCAGATATAATGTATTTAACAATTAAGAAAGAGCAACAGACAAGTAAAGGAGGTACCGTCCATTGAAAACATAATGATTTACCCCAAAAAATCCTTTTAAAAAGGTAACCGTTCCAAAAAGCCTATACCGGCACACCTTGCATCACAGATAAGCGGAGGAGCAAAAAGCGAAGAAACGCTTTCGGATACACGGTCCATCAGAAGGATATCGGCTACACGGTTTCAGCACAAAAAAAGGAGGATAGTCCAATGGACAGCATAGTTTAAAAGCGGCATCAAATTTAAAATTCATTTGATGCCGCTTTTTTATTGGATTCCAAAAACAATCTTTATACAATCTGTTCCCACAATGGTTTCTTTACTTTCTTTCGAGTGATTTCCACCAGACCCAGCTTGGTAAAATCTATAAATGAAGTCGGTATGGCGTCCTCCGCCAAATAGCCTTTTAGCGCGTGAACCAGCTCTTCTTTCGCTCCATTCGTATCCAGGTTGATAAAATCCACGATACAGATGCCGGATATATTGCGCAGGCGAAGCTGCCTTGCAATCTCTTCCGCCGCTTCCAAATTTACCTTCAGGTAAAAGTCCTTTTGATTCCCCTTGACGCACTTCCCGCTATTTACGTCAATCACCGTTAAGGCCTCCGTAGGCTGAATCACAAGATATGCGCCTGATTTTAGCCAGACGCGCGGCTTTAAGGCTTCCTCCAAACGATGCTTTAAGCTGCATAACGCCGAAAGTGGCAGCGCGGGATCTCGATAGAGAACCAGCTTTCCATCCATATCGGCTGTCCCGTTTTGAAAAGTCTGACGCAGCTCCTCATAAATCGCTTCCTCATCCGTCACAATCTTATCTAAATGCATCGCCAGACAATCCCGCACTTTTGCCACATACCCCGGCGGTTCACGGTACAGACAGCTATAGCAGGTACGATGCCGATACTGCCCTGTCACTGTGTGAAACTGCTGTAACAGCCGTTCAAATTCCGCACGGATTTCCGGATCCGGACAATTCTGCGCATTGGTCCGAACAATCAACCCAAACTGCCCGTCCAATTTATCGGCCAACAGCAGTCGGAAATGCTCCCGTCTGTCGGCGTCTAGTTTTTTCGAAATGCCAAACGTTTTATTTTCTGTCGTTAAAACCAATACGTTGCCTTTCAAGCTGATATTCGTCGAAGCGGTCGGCGGCTTGGCCTTCACCGCCTCTTTGGCGATCTGGATCACAATTTCGTCCTCTTCCGTCAGCTTTCCGGGCCGGCTCTGTTTGGCCATCATCGGTTCTTTTACATTTTCTAACGGCAGATACACTTTCTGTCCAGGTGCAATTTCGACAAATGCCGCGCCAATTTTAGGGACAATCCGTTTGATTTTTCCAATATAGACATTGCCAAGCAGAGAGGTCTGATATGGATCTTCACAGGACACTTCCAGCATCCGGTTATCCTCCAAGAAAGCCGTCACCAAATATTCCCGGTTGTTGACGTCTGTTTTTGTAATGATCACGCGTCTATCCAATTTCCTCCCCCATCTCGTCAAACGGCTTGAGCTCCCCGTTTTGTTCGCCATATAAATCGTTCCGATGCACCTGGATGGACAACGGATTGAAATCCATTCCTAAAAATTCATAAAAGGCTGCCATCACAAGCTCTGGTTTTAAGTTGTCTACGCTACCGGCGGAGACCTTTAAGTAAAATATCGGACGACCTTCTTTTACCTCAACCTGAAAATCATACACCAGCTTTTTTAAATCCAGTGTTTTTACGCTTTTTTTGGTCTGTTTCGTAACTAAAATCTCCTTCGGCTGATAAAAAAATTCCTGTAAAGCGGCCTGATAATCCATAGCAGGCGCCTGATATCCGTCCTTAATCCACAGCGTATAATCCGCCGCGGCCACTGCGGCCATCGCTTTTTTATCCGTATCCCCCAGCTTTCGATAAGAAAGCGCTAAAACCCCGTCTGCCATCACTTTATTTAATGCCAAAAGCGATTCCCGTGAACTTTTGGTGGAAGTCACTTCAATATCCAGGTATTCGCCGTCGCTGGTCGCCCCCACGCCCAGCGGCGCCGCAAACGACATAATCTGATGCGGACGGAAGCCTTCGGAATAGGCTATGGCAATATCGGCTCTGCGCATACATTTCTGAAAATAACGCATCATGTCCAAATGCCCGACAAATTTCATCACGCCATATTTTTTAAATTTAATCCGAATCCGCAACGCATACACCTCCCTGATATTTGCCAACGCCGCAGCCGCCGCACTGCACCCGGCAATTGGGCGTTATCTTCCCCGCCAGCGCATTTTGATATTCCCGCTGCAAAAACGTTTTCGTAACTCCAGCGTCAATAAAATCCCATGGAAGCGTCTCTTCTAAAGAACGTTCCCGCAGAGTATAAAAATCCGGATCAATGCCGGTTTCTAAAAAAGCTTCCTTCCATTTCCCATAATCAAAAAAATCACTCCAGGCGTCAAACAGGCATCCTTTTTCGTATGCCCGTAAAATCACGGCGCCAAGCCTTCTGTCCCCTCTGGCTAAAACGCCTTCTAAAACCGTAACGTCAGCTTCATGCCAGTTATAGCGAATGCTCTTTTTGTTTAACTGCGCCTTCACCGCTTCATTGACTGTCTTGGCGCAGTCCAGATAATGCTCCTTGGAATGCATCCCTACCCATTGAAACGGGGTAAACGGTTTTGGCACAAAAAAAGACGTACTGATGGTAATCTGGCACTTCCCGTTTCGCATTTCCTTTGGAATTTCATAATAACGAACGGCAATCTGATTGGCTAGAGAGGCGATTGCCTCCTGATCCTCTTTGGTCTCCGTAGGCAGTCCCAACATAAAGTATAGCTTCACCTTCTGCCATCCACCTGCAAATGCCGCGTCCGCGCCTTCTAAAATCACCTCTTCGGTCAGGCCCTTGTTGATTACGTCCCGCAGCCGCTGAGAACCCGCCTCCGGCGCAAACGTTAAGCTGCTCTTTTTAATATCCTGCACCTTCCCCATCACGTCTAAAGAAAACGCGTCAATCCGCAGGGAAGGCAGGGAAATATTGACGCCTTTTCCATGGAAACGGGCAATCAAAAATTCCACAAGCTCTTTTAAATCCGTATAATCGGAAGAGCTTAACGAGCTTAAGGAAATCTCTTCATGTCCCGTATTTTTTAACATTTCTTCTGCATACCGTTTCAGCGTATCCACGGATTTTTCCCGGGTCGGCCGATAGATCATGCCTGCCTGACAAAAACGGCAGCCGCGAATGCAGCCGCGCTGAATTTCCAAAACCACGCGATCCTGGGTTGCCTGGATAAAAGGAACCAGCGGCTTGGCCGGATAAGGCGTATCCGTCAGCTCCAAAGCCACCTGTTTATCAATTTTGGCAGGAACGCCAGCCTCGATTGGAGAAAACTCTGCGATTGTGCCGTCCTCCCGATAGGATACCTGGTATAAGGACGGGACATAGATTCCCGGAACCCGCGCCGCTTGCCGCAAAAACGCATCCCTCCCTTTTCCGGACGCCTTCCATGCCTTATAGATGTCAAAGAGGGCGTCATAGCTGGTTTCGCCTTCCCCGATATAAAACAGATCAAAAAAATCTGCAAGCGGCTCCGGGTTGTAGGCACAGGGACCCCCGCCAATGACAAACGGATCGTCCCCTCCCCGGTCTTTCGCCAGGCAGGGGATCCCGGATAAATCAAGCGTCTGCACCACATTGGTATAACACATTTCATACTGAAGCGTAATTCCCAAAAAATCAAAGTCTCGGATCGGATCCTGAGATTCCAGGGCAAACAGCGGGATTTTCCGTCCTTTTAAAATCTGATGCAAATCCATCCAGGGAGAATAGACGCGTTCACAATACACATCTTCCCGTTTGTTAAACATATCATATAAAATCTGTATGCCAAGATGGGACATACCGATTTCGTATACGTCCGGAAAACACATGGCAAAACGGATATCTACCTGCGACGGATCTTTACTAATACTGTTGATCTCATTGCCGATATAACGAGCCGGCTTGTCCACAGACAGCAAGATTTCATCGCTTAACGCTAATCTCTTCATGTTCGTCCTTACCTCTTCCTTTATCCCTACTGGTTCATCTTATATCCGCATTTCGGGCAGACATTCCCCCCTTTATAGCTGTAGCCGCACCGGAAACAGCAAATCGTCTCATGCTTCTCTTTTGCCAGGTAGGATACCTGTCTGGAATCCGGCTTATCCTGCAAATAACGGACAAATTCCTCGAGACAATTCCCCCAGGCCACCATTTCTCTGCGCTCCACCGCGCAGGGGAGCTTGACTTTCGTTCCGTTCCGCAATTCCATATAAAGACCCGACTTAAACATCCCCGTTTGCGCCTGTATCCCGCGAATATCTCCAACCGGAACCACATAGGCGCTTAGCATCGTCCGGTAAAACAACTGTTCCGGCGTTAATATCATGCCTTCCTTGCCGGACATATCCTTAGACGTATCCACAACCAAAATCGGATATTCGAACATTCCACGTTCCGTCCCATAAGTTTCCAGCGCATACGTAATCACCTGATACTCTTCCGGCTTGGCCTCTTTGGTCATAATCCGATGCGCCGGATAAAAATGGTGCCTGTCATTGACCTGAATCCTTCCGACCAGACTGTTTTCAAATTTATTGACCAACAGCTCGCATTCGTCTGTTTTCAGCTTATAGAGCCGCTTTTTTAACATTTCCAGAGCATCGGCTTTTAATTCCGGCAAAAAGACGCCCTCTTCTATCTTCTGATAAGCCTCCATCGTATCCGCCGCCGTCATCTGCGCCGGATTGCCGCAGATCTCCTCAATGGCGTTTTCATCGTATTCTCGTATCTTGTCCTCTATTTTTTGCAGATAAGGAGAAGCAATCTCTTGATCAAAATTCCCGCCCTTTATTTTTTCGAGCAGATTGGTCAGATCCTGCCGATTGTTCATACGGGTATGGCGTATCTGATGGGCAATCTCATAGTTTTGCGCCTGCCGCCTTTTGGCTTGTAAAAACTCCTGATAGGGAGACAGATCCACTTGCGAATACCCTTGCAGTTTTTCCACATATGTCTGATATTGCTTCATATCCAGCTGTTTGGGCATTTTTTGCAGCAGAGCGGTTACTTCCTCTTTTCCCTGTTTATTTTGCTCGGCATAAAGCGGTTCTAAAACCTCGGATTTTTCTTCTCTGGGCAATTCGATTTTTTCGATTTCCGTAACGATGCGGCGGATTTTCGTATAGCTTTGCCCCGGGCATCCTGCGGCCAGTTTTTTGATATAGGCCATCTTCTGTTCGTTTTCCTTTTTGATGACCTCGGTTAAAAATGGTTTTTTTTCTGCATCGTATAAATTGGGATCTTTTAGAAGCTCATTTTTTAACCCCGTCACCTGCGCCGGCGAAAGCCTGTCCAAAACGCTGCATTTGGCTATATACCGTTTTTTTGCCGCTTCCCGTCTGGCTGCTGAAATCTCCCGGCGCACTAGCGCCTCCTGCGGCTTAGCCGCCGGGACGCTTGTCCTATCCGGCGCCTTTCGCGCCGGATCCGTATAGGCTCTTGCAGAATTTGCGGCCTTCTGCACTTCTTCCATCAGGATGCCGGATCCCGAGCCATGCTGCTTGGCCCGCTTTTGATGCGCACGATCCACGGCCGCTTCAAAGGAAGCGCCTCTTACTGCCCGCTCTTTTTGCATCTGCCGTTCCCTGGCTACCTGGTGGACGGTTTCTTCAAATCGTTCCACGCTGCCCATTGGATAGAAACCCTCTTCCATTTTGGCTGCCACCTTGGCCACTTTCGCATCTGAAAGCTGCTCCATATGTCCGCACAGCTCCTCTAATGATTCGTTTTCTTCGGCCTTTAACTGCTCATTACGTTTCCGCACGGCTTCAAATTCATTAAACTTATAATTGGACACGCGCTCCCCGGCCATACCAAGCAGCTCCAGATAGTCCTCGTACGCACGGCTGTCATTGTCAAAATCCATGACATAGACATTCCCTTCTTCCAACAGCTCCTCCGGACGCGGCGTATACAGGCAGTTACAACGGCTACAGGTATAGGCCCTTGCCAAAAAGACGCCGCCTTCCGTCGTCTCAATCCGAAACTCTTTTCCGACTGGAAAGACTACCATATGCAAATGCCCCTGACAGGATGGACATTGATAACTGACCATATAAAAATTATTGCCCAAGCGGTTTTTCTGGCGCTGATCAAATGTAGTTTCCATTTTGGAGAAAGATTTTTTTTGCTGCTTCCAGACCAGTTTATGCCAGAGCACCGCGCCGTTTTCATCCTCCGGCAGGCTCCCCTCGACAGAATCCTCCGTCGCTTCCAGGGCAAACTGAACCACATCTTCATACGCGATACGGATTCCTTGCTTATAAAACCGGAAATTTTCAAGTGTATATCCCGGCTCGACGGCAAATTCACGCAATACGCCGGCAAACAGGGCGTTGAGCTGCGCAAAGTCCTGATCGACTTTTACGCCCCGGATCAACCCCCATTTCCCAAAGGCATACAATACCAGATTGAGTACGTTTCGCGCCTTGGCATTGTCCCCGATCTCAACCACGGAACTTTCATCCAAGGGAATTTCAATAATATTTGTAAATACCCGCTTGTTTTCAAAATTAAAAAATAAGGAGCGCAGCCTGCCATGCAGAATCAGGTAATCTCCGACAGCCACAAACTTGCCGTCCCATTCCACCGGCTCCTTCATTGTCTTAATCAGCCTTTCAAAGGTTGATTTCATTTCTACGTTCGTCTTCAGTATTATCATAATGTTCTACACCTCTCCCTTTTACTATAACTTTCCTGACTAATCCGGTCAAGTAGGCATTCGAAAGTTATTGCATTTCACACCCTAATCCATACCCCATTGTATCCTGACAGAACCTATGCTATAATCCGGATCAACGAAATCTATCGAATACCAAGGAGATAAAAGGGATATTATGGAAAAAAACCTGACAACCGGAAACGTCTTGCAAACCATCGTATCATTTTCCCTGCCATTTTTCATGTCTTATTTTTTGCAGACCTTATATGGCATGGCCGATCTATTTATCATTGGGCAATATAACGGCGTAGACAGCACCACGGCCGTCTCGATCGGCAGCCAGGTTATGCATATGCTGACGGTTATGATTGTCGGCCTGGCCATGGGTTCTACCATTATGATTGGCCGGGCCATTGGCGCCAGACGCAAAGAAGAAGCCGCGGCCGCCATTGGCAATACCGTCACGCTATTTGCCATTTTATCCACAGTGTCCACCGTCTGCCTGCTGTTGCTGGTACGGCATATTGTGTCGATTATGTCCACTCCGGCGGCCGCCGCTTCAGGAACCGCGGCCTATCTGCGGATCTGTTTTCTCGGCCTTCCGTTTATCACGGCCTATAATATCATCAGCTCCATCTTTCGCGGCATGGGGGATTCCAAGAGTCCGATGTATTTTGTCGCCATTGCCTGCACGGCCAATATTCTGTTGGACTATCTGTTGATTGGCGGCCTGCGAATGGGGCCCGTCGGCGCAGCGCTTGGAACCGTGCTTTCCCAGGCTCTTAGCGTCCTGATATCCCTGTCTGTGATTTTGCGCCAAAAACATGGATTAGCTTTACAAAAAGCATATTTTTATCCGGACAAACAAATGATGGCTTCTCTCCTTAAAATCGGATTTCCGATCGCCTTTCAGGACGGCTTAATACAAATCGCCTTTTTGGTGATTACCGTCATAGCCAACCAGCGCGGCTTAAACGACGCGGCGGCAGTTGGAATTGTGGAAAAGATTATCGGCATCCTCTTTTTAGCGCCTTCTTCCATGCTCTCTTCCGTATCTGCCTTATCGGCGCAAAATATCGGCGCCGGAAAGCCGGCCAGAGCCAAACAGACGCTTTGGTATGCCATTCTGATTACCACGGCGTTTGGCGTCTGTTCCGTGACCGCAATGCAGCTTGCCGCAGAACCGGTTATTGCGTGGTTTACCAGGGATTCTGAAGTCATACGCCTTGGAGCGCAGTATATGCGCGGCTATGTATGGGACTGCATCCTGGCAGGCGTCCATTTTTGTTTTAGCGGTTATTTTTGCGCCTATGGCCTGTCTATGGCTTCCTTTGCCCATAATTTTATTGCCATCGTATGCGCGCGTATCCCTCTGGCTTATCTGGCGTCCAAATATTATACGGACACCCTGTTTCCTATGGGTTTGGCGACCACTACAGGCTCCGGCCTGTCGATTCTGATTTGCATCGTTATTTTCCTCCAAATACCAAAACGCCTGCAAACGGCAGAGGACACCGCATAGTCCTCCCATGCCATTTGGCATTAATCGTCATAGACCCCGTACCGCGCTTTTTCCTGAATCGTCAAATCTGCCCGTTTCAACAGATCCGGCCTGTACTTTTTGGTGCGCAGGATAGACTGTTCCCGCCGCCAGCGTTCAATCTTTTCGTGATCCCCGGACAAAAGCACGGACGGCGCCTCTTTGCCGTTCCAGCTTGCGGGCCTTGAATACTGCGGATATTCTAACAGATTTCCTTCAAAAGATTCAAAGCATCCGGACGCTTCGTTGGTCAGCACTCCGGGCGCCATACGGGAAATCGCGTCTACCATCACCATGGCCGGCAGCTCTCCGCCCGTCAAGACATAATCCCCAATCGATACATAGTCGGTTACAATCTCTTCCAATACGCGTTCATCAATCCCCTCGTAATGGCCGCACAAAAAGACCAGATGCTCTTCCTTGGCCAACGCTTTTGCCATCGGCTGCGTAAATGTCGGCCCCTGCGGCGTTACATAGATCGTCCGGGGACGGCGTCCAAGCCGTTGGACCAACGCCTCGTACGCATCATAGATCGGCTGCGCCTGCATCACCATTCCGGCGCCGCCGCCATATGGATAATCATCCACCTTTTGATGCTTATCCGTCGTATAATCCCTGATATTGATCGCTTCTATTGTAATGGCTCCCCTTTCCGCCGCTTTTCTAAGAATACTGACCGTCAGACCGGAAAGCACCATCTCCGGAAATAAGGTTAGAATATAAAAATGCATATTGACTCCTATTTGTTCTTTTTTTGATTGATTTCCCGCAGACCGGGCAGCAGGTGCAGCTCTACGATCCCGGCCTCTATATCCACTTTTTTTACGCAGTCCCGAATCGCCGGCGCCAGCAGATCATCGGCTCCGTCTTTTCGGATCACATAGATGTCATTGGCCGCTGTTTGTAAGACGTCTGCAATTTCCCCTAACGCCTCCCCTTCATCGGAAACCACGGAAAGTCCCACTAAATCTGCGATAAAATATTC
>CAOJLW010000077.1 GCA_948438565.1 uncultured Lachnospiraceae bacterium
GACGAGGCGACCAGTTCGCTGGACGAGGTTACGGAAAAGCAGCTTTTGTCCAATTTGCGCGCAATGACGGATAAAACCGTGGTGATTGTCACGCACAGGCCGGCCGTATTGTCGATCTGTGACAGTTGTATTGACTTTGGAAAGATAGGGGATATATGCCATGAAGAGCGGACCAATTCTTTTTGATATGCTTTACCTGATGGCCTGCGCACTGCGGGAGGAGACGCCGGAACCGGGACGTATTGCGCGAATGGATTTGGCGGCTGTCTACCGGTTGAGCCGGCGGCACAGCATAGGCGCCCTGATTTATATGGCGCTCGAGGGAAACGACGCATTTTTGTCCGCAGACGGGGAGCTAATCAGAAAATGGCGGGAAATCAAAGAGCGGGCTATCCGCAGAAATATGCTGTTTGATGCGGAACGCGCGCAGATCCTCGCAGGCCTTGAGCAGGCGGGGATTTGGTATGCGCCGTTAAAGGGGATCGTGCTGCAGGAGATGTATCCCCAGTATGGGATGCGTGAAATGTCAGACAACGATATCCTCTATGACGTGACCTATCAGAAAGAGCTGTTCGCTTTTATGCAGGCGCGTGGGTACGCCTATCAGGCGGATAGCAGCGAGCACTGGCATCACGACGTCTTTCAAAAGCCGCCCGTCTATAATTTTGAGATGCACAAGACGCTGTTTGGCGCTGATGAAGATCCATCCTGGATTTCGTATTGTCATATGCTGTCGGACAGACTGACGTTGGACGGGAAATCACAGTATGGACGCCGTATGACGGATGAGGATTTTTATATCCATATGACGGCTCATACCTATCGGCATTATATGTCCAGCGGGATTGGCCTGCGTGTGTTGGCGGATACGTATATCTATCTCCGCCATAAGAAGGATTCTCTGGACTGGGCTTATGTCGATCGGATGCTGCATGAGATGGGCATTGCGGCTTTTGAAAAACAATGTAAAAGCCTTACGGCAAAGCTTTTTATGCGGCGGGAGGACGGGACGCCTGCGCTGACCAGAGAAGAGTCGGATATGCTGTCCTTTTTTGCAGGCTCCGGCGTACACGGGACGAGGGACAACCTGGTGGCGGGCAAATTGCGGAAATGGCTTCCGGACGAGGGGGAAGTGACGGCAAAAAAGAAGCTGTATTACCTGTGGCGGCGCATTTGCCCGGATCGGACGTGGTTTTTGGCCTATGAGCCGTTTTATGCCAGGCATCGGCTGCTTCTGCCGTTTTTTATTGTAAAAAGGATCTCCCGAAAGCTGTTACGATCGCCCAGACAAGTGCGAGCAGAGCTTGCGGCTCTGCGCAGGATGGATAAAAAAGGCGGGACGGACAGATAAACGACGAGCTGATTGGGTGTATCAATCGGACGCTTGGAACAGTAAGAAAGGTTGCAGGGAATATGTATACGGAAAAAGATCAGCAGGAACTGACGGAAGCGTTTGTAAAAGCAGCCAGAGCCGCGTTTCTGTCTTTACAAGAAACAACCAAGGAACATTTTTTTTATTATGTGTTTGTATTTGACGAGGGACTGCATCCATATATATCAGCATGGTCTTATGAAGCCTTGGAACAATCCATCGTGGAACAGCAGATCACAGAGGAGGATAAGCGTTGGTGGAAATGGGATTGTTCTGACTCTCCCTATGCCGTTTATGGATATGACGAATTTTTTTGTGAAGTCAGTGAATTGCTGGATAGACGGGCAGACGTATTGTCCGATGATGAGCTTTATGGGATGGAGTGGGATATACGGGTTCATGCTTTGGAGGAAGCAATGAAAAGACTGGACGAGTCTGGTCTGTTTGGGACGAAAGAGGAACGCAATCATGTGGTGATTAACGTTGAATTGGCTCCGCCCGATGGCTCAGAATATAACAGAGCCTTGCGATTAAATTCGCATTCTGATGTTTTATCAGAGTATTTAGAAACGTGTGAGGAACCAGAAACGGATTGATTTATGCCAGATGCGCGATGCGTTTCGTTTTATGCAATGGGGATATTGTTCCGAAAAGGAAGATAAAAAATAAACAGGAGGATATGTGATGCTTTCAAAAAAAATTCAGGCTGCTTTAGCAGGCAGCTCGGCCATTCGTGCCATGTTTGTGGAGGGTAAAGAGCTTGCGGCTAAGGTAGGGGCCGAAAATGTATTTGATTTTAGTCTGGGCAACCCGGCGACTCCGGCCCCGGAGCGTTTGAAACAGGCGATGAAGGATTTGCTGGATACCGAGGATCCGTTGGTGCTGCATGGATATATGTCCAATTCCGGCTATGAGGACGTTCGGGAGACGATTGCCGAGAATTTAAACCGTCGGTTTGGGACGTCGTTTGGGTGGAAAAATATTGTGATGACGGTCGGCGCTGCGGGCGGGATGAATACGGTTTTTAAGGCAATTTTGGATCCGGGCGACGAGGTGATCGTATTTGCTCCGTTTTTTGGGGAATACCGCAGCTATGCGGCCAATTTTGACGCGTCGATCGTGGCGGTAGGGCCGGATTACGAGACGTTTGAGCCGGATCTTGCGGCTTTTCGGGCGGCTTTTACGGACAAGACGAAAGCGGTTATTATCAATACGCCCAACAATCCGACCGGAGTGATTTATTCCGATGAGACGATGAAAAAGATAGCGGAGATTTTACTCGGGATGGAGGAAGCATTCAAAAAGGATATTTACCTGATTTCGGACGAACCCTATCGAGAACTGGTCTATGACGGCGCGAAGGAGAATTTTTTGACGCAATATTACCACAATACGATTGTAGGATATTCGTTTAGCAAATCCTTGTCTTTGCCCGGGGAGCGAATTGGCTATATCGCCGTGCCGGATACGGCCGCGGACGCCGAAAACCTGCTGGCCGGAATTGAAGTGGCGAATCGGACGTTAGGCTTTGTCAACGCGCCTTCTCTGGTGCAAAAAGCAGTGGCGGCGTGCATCGACGAGACGACCAATCTGGAATTTTACGATAAAAACAGAAGGACTCTTTACGAAGGCCTGACCGGACTCGGCTTTACGTGCGTTAAGCCTCAGGGGGCGTTTTATCTGTGGTTAAAATCTCCGGTTTCCGATGAGGCTGATTTTGTCGCGGCCGCCAAAAAATACAATCTGATTCTGGTAAAAGGCAGCGCGTTTGGCTGCGGCGGCTATGTGCGTCTGGCCTATTGTATTCCGCATGAAAAAATCGTCCGTTCACTCGAGGCGTTTGCAAAACTGGCCGCAGAATATCATCTGGGGGCGTAGGGCATGATAAAGGCATGGGAAAACAATATTCGCAAGGTAACTCCGTATGTGCCGGGAGAGCAGCCGCAGGGGAAACGGGTGATTAAGTTAAACACCAATGAAAACCCCTATCCCCCTGCGCCGGGCGTCCTTTCGGCTTTAAAGGAGTTGGATACCGATCTGCTGCGTCGTTATCCGGATCCGTCCGCAGGGGCTCTGGTTTTGGCGGCCGCTGACTGCTATGGTCTGGATCCCGCGCAGGTGTTTATCGGCGTCGGTTCAGACGATGTGCTGGCCATGGCGTTTTTAACTTGTTTTTGTTCCGGAAAACCGATTTTATTTCCGGATATCACATATTCGTTTTATGACGTATGGGCCGAGCTGTTTCGCATTCCTTATGAGGTGCAGCCGCTCGATCCGGATTTTCAGATCCGAACGGAGGACTACCGGCGGGAAAACGGCGGGATTATTTTTCCAAATCCGAACGCTCCGACCGGTGTGTTAAAGCCTTTGGAGGAAATTGAGGCCATCCTGGCACATAATCGGGATGTCATTGTTATTGTGGACGAAGCATATATTGATTTTGGAGGAGTTTCTTCCCTGCCCCTGCTGCAAAAGTACGATAACCTGCTGATTGCGCAGACGATGAGTAAGTCGCGTTCAATGGCCGGGATGCGGATTGGATTTTTGTTTGGCAATCGGGAATTGATCCGTTATCTATACGATTGCAAATATTCGTTTAATTCCTATACCATGAACCAGACGGCGATTGCGCTTGGCGTTGCAGCTATACGCGATCAGGCGTATTTTCGGCAATGTACCGACAAAATCATTGCGACCAGGGAATGGGCCAAGGCAAGATTTCTGGAGCTTGGCTTTACATTTGCGGATTCAGCGGCTAATTTTATCTTTGTGACGCATCCGGTATGTCCGGCAGAGGAATTGTTTTTGGCCTTGCGCAAGGCCGGGATTTATGTCCGGCATTTTAAGGAGCCAAAGCGCATCCGCAATTATCTGCGTGTGACGATAGGGACAAGGGAAGAGATGGAAGCCTTATTTGCATTTTTAGAACAATATCTGGCAAGGAGTATAGTATGTTAAAAAAATATGCGTATATCTTTTTTATTTCCATGGTTCCGATTGTGGAGCTGCGCGGAGCCATTCCGATTTCCCAGGCCGCGGGACTGCCGCTTTTGCCGTCCTACATTGTGTGCATTATCGGGAATATGCTTCCGGTTCCGATTATCTATCTGTTTGCGCGGAAGGTGTTGGAATGGGGGACGGATAAGCCGGTGATCGGCGGTTTCTTTCAATTTTGCCTGGACAAAGGCCATAAAGGCGGGGAAAAGCTGCGGCAGAAAGCCGGCAAGGGATTGTTTTTGGCGCTGCTGTTATTTGTCGGAATTCCGATTCCAGGGACCGGAGCATGGACCGGAACGCTGGCAGCCAGTATTTTGGATATGGATTTTAAATCCAGCATTACGGCCGTTATGCTCGGCGTATTGCTGGCAGGCGTGATTATGGGCGTGGCGAGCGTAACGGTGGTCGGGTTATTCGCCTAGTCGATACGTATCGGCCGTCCCCTTTTCCAATGAAATGAAAAAAGGGCGGCCGATGGACATACGATAAATTTTGGAAACAGATATACGGTACATAAAGGGAGAAAGCATGAGTATTTATGAAACGTTGAACGAACCGCAGATGCAGGCCGTCCGTCAGACAGAAGGCCCCGTGTTGATTTTAGCCGGGGCCGGGAGCGGAAAAACCAGAGCGCTCACTTGCCGGATGGCATATTTGATCGAGGAAAAGGGGGTATCCCCTTATCATATTATGGCGATTACATTTACCAATAAAGCCGCGGGGGAAATGCGGGAACGCGTAGGCCAGATGGTGGAATATGGTTCGGAAGGGATCTGGGTAGCCACGTTCCATTCGACTTGCGTCAGGATTTTACGGAGATTTATTGACCGGCTGGGGTTTGAGAACAATTTTACGATTTATGATGCGGATGATCAAAAATCTTTGATGAAGGATTTATTAAAACGCCTATCGATTGATACGAAACTACAGAAGGAACGGACTTTTTTGGCGGCGATTTCTTCGGCCAAGGATGAGATGATTGACCCGAAAACATTTGCGGCCAATGCCGGAGGGGATTATGCCAAACAGGTGCAGGCGCAGGTTTATGAAGAGTACCAGCGGGCGCTGAAGCGGAATAATGCCCTGGATTTTGACGATTTGATTTTTTATACGGTCACATTGTTCCGGGAGGATCCGGAAACGTTAAACTATTACCAGGAGCGTTTCCGCTATATTATGGTGGATGAGTATCAGGATACCAATACGGCGCAGTTTGAGCTGATCCGTCTGCTGGCGGACAAATACAAAAATCTGTGCGTCGTTGGGGACGACGATCAGTCTATCTATAAATTCCGCGGTGCGAATATTTACAATATCCTGAATTTTGAAAAATATTTTCCGGACGCCTTTGTGGTCAAGCTGGAACAAAACTACCGTTCCACGCAGAATATTTTAGACGCGGCCAACCATGTCATCGCCAACAATTGGAGCCGGAAAAAGAAACGGCTATGGACGGCGAATAAAGGCGGGGACAAGCTGGTATTCCGTCAATTTGAAAACGGACAGGACGAGGCGGATTTTACAGCGCAGGATATTACGGAAAAGGTATACAAACAGGGTTATCGTTATCGGGATTGCGCCGTGTTGTACCGTACTAATGCGCAGTCCCGTCTGTTTGAAGAAAAATTTGTCGTCTCAAATATCCCTTATAAAATTATAGGCGGCATAAATTTTTATGCCAGAAAAGAAATCAAGGATTTGCTGTGTTATTTAAAGACGATCGACAACGCCAGCGACGATTTGGCAGTGCGGCGCATTATCAATGTTCCCAAACGGGGGATCGGTCTGACGACGTTAAACCGCGTACAGGAGTATGCGATTTTACAGGATATCAGTTTTTATGAAGCGTTGAAGGCAGCGGATCAAATCCCGTCGATTGGCAAGGCCGCCGCCAAGATACGTCCGTTTGTCCTGTTTATCCAGTCGATGCGCAGCAAGCTGGGCTTGATAGGACTGACCGATCTATTGGAGGAAATCCTTGAGACGACAGGCTACGCCGCTGATTTGGAGGCGGAAGGGACGGATGAGGCGGCTGCGCGCCTGGAAAATATAGATGAGCTGATCAGTAAGCTGAAGTCCTATGAAGAAGCGGAGGATGAGCCGACGCTTAGCGGTTTTTTGGAAGAAGTCGCGCTGGTTGCGGATATCGATACGTTGGAGGAGGACAGCGATTATGTGGTGTTGATGACGCTGCACAGCGCAAAGGGACTGGAATTTTCCAATGTCTATCTGGCCGGGATGGAGGACGGACTTTTTCCGAGCTATATGTCGATTATGTCCGATACGCCGATTGAAGATTTGGAAGAGGAGAGACGATTGGCTTATGTCGGGATTACCAGGGCAAAAGAGCATTTGGCGCTGATGTGTGCAAGGCAGCGGATGCTCCGTGGGGAGACAAGGTATAATAAGGTTTCCCGCTTTGTAAAAGAGATTCCGGCGGCTCTATTGGGCGAAACCGATCGCAACCCCAAAGCCGGAGGCTTCCGTAAACAGGAATCTCTGCGTAAGGCGAAAGCTGCGTTCCGTACCAAGCCAATGGCGATGGATCGCGCGTTGCCAAAGGATTTTGGCACGGCCGAAAAAGCGCCTTTAGACTATGGGATTGGCGATCGCGTGCGCCATATGAAATTTGGCGAGGGGACGGTGCAATTGATTACGGACGGCGGCCGGGATTATGAGGTGACGGTCGAATTTGACCATGCAGGCGTTCGAAAAATGTTTGCGGTATTTGCAAAGCTAAAAAAATTATAAAAATTTCAGAAAGTATTATTTTTTCTTTGTGAATAGGAAAAGATATGTTATAATATATATGATGTGTCATGCGAAATTGGAAAACGAGAGGTTTTCCATAAATTTAAAAAAAGGAGTGGACAACATGAATAAAGTAGACGATTTTTTAACAATGACGAAATTAAACGACCTGCTCAAGAAAAAAGATGACAATGAGAAAAAGGCTACCAAAGTGATCTGGATTTTTGCAACGGTTGGTATTGTCGCCGCCATTGCAGCCGCAGCTTATGGAATTTACCGTTTCTTTACGCCGGATTATCTGGATGATTTTGAGGACGATTTTGAAGATGAGTTTGAAGATGATTTCTTTGACGATGACGACGAAGAGGAAAGCGATAAATAAATTGGACATGGAAACTGATAAAAGGCCGCTGACTGCGGCCTTTTTCTAAATGTTTCTGAAAATTCATTCCCGCCATCTGCACGTCACAATTTTCGGCAGATGGATTTTTTTGATTTGCAGGAATTTACGGATAGGATGAAAACGGAACGATCGAACAAAATCGGGCATACAAATAGCGGGGATTGATTTTCAGGAGAGCCTTTATAGTTTAGAAGAAAGGATAGGAGTATGATGAAAAAAGGCCAGATGATCGAAGGGACAATTGTGCGGGTGGATTTTCCCAATAAAGGAATTTTACGTACATCGGAGGGACAGGAAGCTGTTGTCAAGCATACGCTGCCGGGACAGAGGGTTTTGGGTCGGATTCAAAAAACGCGTAAAGGCCGGTATGAGGCGAGGCTGATTGAAGTGTTGGAGCAATCGCCGTTGGAATTGGACGAGCCGTCTTGTCCGCATTTTGGCCTGTGCGGCGGCTGCGCCTACCAGAATTTGAGCTATGAACAGCAGATCGCCTTAAAAGCAGGCCAGGTACGCGATCTGCTTCGCCCTGTGCTTGCGGACGGCGGCCAGGATTTTGACGCGTTATTTGAAGGCATTCGTCCCAGTCCACGTCAATTGGGATATCGAAATAAGATGGAATTTTCCTTTGGAGATACAGAAAAAGACGGAGAACTAACGCTTGGGATGCACAAACGCGGCAGTTTTTATGATATTGTCCATGTATGCGATTGTCAGATTATGGATGAGGATTTTCGGCGGATACTAGCCTGTGTCCAGGCGTTGTTTGCCAAAAAAAATATCTCTTACTACCACAAGCTGCGCCATGAAGGCTATCTGCGCCATCTGCTGGTGCGCAAAGCCGCTAAAACAGAGGAGATTTTGGTGGATTTGGTTACCAGCAGCCAGACGAAAGGAGTGGAGGAAACGGTTCTTTTGGAGGAGATGACAAAAGCGCTGTTGGCTCTTGCGCTGAAAGGGAAGATCGTAGGGATTTTACATACGAAAAATGACAGCCTGGCGGATGTCATCTCGGATGATGGAACGGCTATTCTTTACGGGCAGGCCTATTTTTATGAGGAACTCCTGGGACTGCAATTTAAGATTACGCCGTTTTCTTTTTTTCAGACAAATTCTTTAGGCGCGGAAGTTCTCTATAAAACGGCCAGGGAGTTTATTGGCGATCAGGTCAGTCGTTTGAACGGCAAAGGCAGTATGGTTTTTGATTTATACAGCGGAACCGGCACGATTGCCCAGATGCTCTCTCCGGCGGCAGGCCATATAATCGGCGTGGAGCTTGTGGAGGAGGCCGTAAAAGCGGCCAAGGAAAACGCCGCCCGCAACGGGTTAGCCAATTGTACGTTTCTGGCAGGCGACGTTTTAAAGGTATTGGATGAAATCCAGGAGGAACCGGATTTTATCATACTCGATCCCCCCAGAGACGGCGTACATCCCAAAGCGCTCCAAAAGATTGCCGCGCACAGCCAAGCAAAAGGGATGCTCTACATCTCCTGCAAGCCCACAAGCTTGGCACGCGACTTGTCGGTGTTGCAGGCGGCGGGATATGTGGTGAATCGTGTGTGCTGTGTGGATATGTTTCCGGGGACGTGTCACACAGAATGTGTCGTGTTGATACAAAGGAAACATATCTAGAAATCCTTTATTTTAGGCAGTTTTACAGGCATTTTGTGTTTACAGAAGATGGTGACGGGAATCGGGATAAGAGGATGGAGAAGTATTTTGAGGTTTCGGCGGTGGTTGATGTGGGGTGTGGGGATACAAA
>CAOJLW010000078.1 GCA_948438565.1 uncultured Lachnospiraceae bacterium
GTTCATCTGGTTGCTTCCGGCAAAACGAAAAATTTCCGTCACCAGCTCCATTAACAAAAGGCGGTATTTTTGTATGGACATCTTGGCCACTTTCATCTGCGCAACCAAATCATGGATTGCTTTGCACAATACATCCTCTTCACCCACTTTGATCTCCTTAAAAATTTTCCGGATAAAAGGCTCTTCCCACGGCACATCCAGACTTTCCTGCGGATCCATCTCAGCGATATTAATCGCACCGGCATTTTTATAAAGCACCCGGTAAGAAACCGCGTTCTTAGCCCCCTGATACGAATGCCGCAGCTTGCTTAACCGATCGCAGGGATACCCAATTCCGGCAGTGACCCGGACGTTGCAAATGCGTTTGGCCATACGGCAAATCCTGTCCATCCCGTCGGTAAAACGCATAACGGACGCCTCCTCCTCAAGCTGCGTAATCACCAGGATATCCCCCAAATAAATCACCGTCCTGCTGTCCCATAAGCCTGAGAGCTGCTCTTCCACCAGCTTTTTTACGGAAATCATAAGCAGAGAAGCATCCATCTGCACTTCCCCGTGCTGCTTGGCAGCGCTGATATGCAATGCGGTCACCACATAATAAGGCCCCCGTAAACCAATCTGATAATTAGCCGCATACGTTTCAATCTTCTCTTCGGAAAGCCTCCCTTCCAACAGCGATATAAAAAAATTTTCGCGCAAAACTGGAAGGCTTTCCAGATAGTACTGGCGCAGCTTATCAATATTCCTCTTTTCATCCAGCTCTTTGTCCAGATTTTCCTTAATCCTTTCAAATACCTGACGGAGCTCATTGGAATTAATCGGTTTTAGAATATATTCTTCCACCTCGATTTTTATGGCCTCCTGCGCATATTCAAACTCGTCAAATCCAGAATAAATAATAATCTTAATATTTTGATATTGCTCTTTTAATTTTTTACAAAAGGTCAATCCATCCATATAGGGCATCTTAATATCGGTCATCACCACATCAATCTGTAGTTCCTCCGCCATTTCCAAGGCTTCCACCCCGTTCCTGGCATATCCGGCAATCCGAAACCCCATACTGCCCCAATCCAGCTTTTTGATAATGACCCGAAAAGCCTCTTCCTCATCATCCACCAATAAAACGGAATACGAACTCATGCCGTCAACCATCCTCTCCCTTATTTTTTGTCCAAACCAGACGTTCCATTTTTTCATGCCCGATATTTACTATCCATCCTTTTCCAAAACACGCCCAAAAGTATCGTACAAACAATAATTTCCGCAACCGCCGCATAAAGATTGACAAACAGTAAAATTGCCATAACCAATGTCGCCAGGGCATAATAAATCAGCAGTATACCCCCTGCTTGTGCATAAGCGGCTTCATTTTTTGGCAGCTCCTGCCCTTTGGGCCGTATCAGCGAAGCATCCTTTGTCACCCATAGACGTATACCATAATACATACAAATGACAAATAACAATAACGGTATCCCCGCCTGCTCTAAAATATACCCTAATTCCATGGTTCCTCCTTTTTCTAAACAAAAATAGCGACTGGGCAAAATTCCAATCGCTATTTTGGGCTCTCATTACTTCTTTGCAATATATTTTCTGATATCAAGAGAAATAGCCACAAAGATAACGATACCAATTGCTATGTACTGTGCATTTGCATCTACGCCCATATATTGGAGCGCAACTTTTAACAATTCGAATACGGCAACGCCGATAACGGCCGAGGATACCTTTCCACGTCCTCCAGTAACAGATACGCCGCCAATCGTACACGCTGCAATCGCTTCCATCTCATAGCCATATCCTAACATAACCGACGCTCCGCCTGCTTTTGCGCCGAGCATAAATCCTGCCAGGCCATACATTGCAGCCGCTTTCATATAAATCAAAATCAACGTCTTTTTCACCGGTACGCCGGCAACCTCAGCCGCCTGCGGATTTCCGCCAATCGCATACATATACTTCCCATGACGCGTCATATTAAAAATAAACCATGAAATAATCGCCACGAAAATTGCAATCCAGATTAAGAAATTAATTCCTATGAATTTTCCGCCTGCCACATCGGTATATTCTTTAACATATCCGCCAAGCGGCGTCGCTCCGGTATAAATCATACAGATACCATAGATGATTTCCATCATAGCCAATGTCGCAATAAACGGAGGTACGTTTAAAAATGCAATGAAAAATCCTGTCACCGTGCCAAATGCCGCACAGATACCCATAACGATAAGAACTACTAAAAATACATTCAACGGCTGCATATCCGGAAAGAATTTATTGGAATAATCCATGCGCTGTAACAGCGTGCCGGCAATACATCCGCCAAACCCGATCATACGTCCTGCCGACAAGTCGCAGCCTGCGGTAATTACACAACCGGCAATGCCAAGAGCAATTACAAGCCGGGAACTCATATTCATCAGGATATTCATCAAGTTATTGGGCGTAAAAAAATTATCGGACGTAAATCCCGTATAAATAACAAGGACAAACATAACAATGATTACGCCATTGTTGATTAAAAAATTTTTTATTTTTTGCTGATTTGTATTCACCATTTTTCTCCTCCTAAATCAGAATTGTGTTGCATAGGCCATTACGTTTGCCTGCGTCATGTCTTTGGTCTGATCAATTTCACCGGTCAGCTTACCGTTACACATCACATATACCCGATCCGACATACCAAGAAGCTCCGACATCTCTGATGAAATCATAATGATAGCTTTTCCTTGTTTTGCTAAATCATTCATAATCTCATAAATCTCGTGCTTGGCGCCTACGTCGATACCACGGGTCGGCTCATCCATAATCAGTACATCCGGATCGCTGGCAAGCCATCTCGACACAATTACTTTCTGCTGATTCCCCCCGGACAAATTGGCAATATGCTCTTTCATGCTAGGAGTTTTGATGCTTAACTTTTGGATACTGTCGTCTACAACACGATTAATCCTCTTATGATCTAATATAAACCCCGCCCTTAAAAATTTATTATATACCGATACACTGACATTATCCTTAATTGAAAGACATCCAAAAATACCGTTTCCACGCCGATCTTCCGTAATCAACCCAATTCCGGCATTCATTGCGTCCACCGGATGCCTGAGCTTTAATTTCTTTCCATGCATAAAAATTTCACCGGACGCAATACCCCGGATTGCAAAAATACCTTCCATCAATTCTGTCCTCTGCGCGCCGACCAGACCGCCAAAACCCAGAATTTCCCCTTTCCGAAGCGTAAAGCTGACGTCCTGGAAAGATTTTTCATGAATGGAAGATAAATGTTTCACTTCCAGAATGACATCTCCCGGCTTATTTTCTTTTTCCGGATAGACATTGGTAAGTTCACGTCCAACCATTTTGGCAATAATCTGATCGGTTGTCATCTCTGCAGCCGGCCAGGTTCCCACATAGGTTCCGTCACGCATAATCGTAATATCATCGGCAATGCGCTTAATCTCATCCATTTTATGTGAAATATAAACCATGGTAACGCCCTTGCTGCGCAAATCGTCCATAATGCGAAACAACGCTTCCACTTCATTGTCTGAAAGCGACGACGTCGGCTCGTCAAAAATAACAACTTTTGCCTGCTGGGATACGGCTTTTGCAATTTCCACAGACTGCATCTGCCCAATCGACAAAGTCCCAAGCTGCGCCTTGGGATCAAAATCCATTTTCACTTCTTTTAGCCATTTTTCCGTCTCTTCATACATCGTCTTATGATCAATGACTTGCAACGGCCCAAAACGTTTGACTGGAAACCTTCCCAGATAAAGGTTTTCCGCAACGCTCCGCGCCGGCACCGGCTGTAGTTCCTGATGCACCATGGCAATGCCATGCTTCATCGCTTCGTCCGGATTATTGACTTTGATTTTTTCACCATCCAGGTAAATTTCGCCCGCATCCATCTTATATATGCCAAACAGGCATTTCATCAGCGTTGATTTCCCAGCGCCATTTTCTCCCATCAATGCATGGACCGTCCCCGGACGAAGCGATAACTGCACATTGTCAAGTGCCTTTACTCCGGGGAAGGATTTGCAGATCCCCTCCAGCTTTAACTTATATTCAGCCATTTTGCCCCTCCTTATGATTCCTTTTCCGAAAGATAAATAGGTGCGGGTGCCGTTGATAGCGCCCGCACCTTATCTGCCATGATTCCACCGGCCAATGCCTTATTTCACCATGTCCAGGATCTCCTGTGCATTATCTTGTGTTACTTTTACATAATCGCAGCCGATATAATATTCGTTCTTTTCGCCGTTGATGAAACGGATTGCCGCATCCGCCGCACTATGGGACTGTGCAAAGTGATCGTTAAATACGGTGCCTGACATTTTTCCGGAAATAACATTTTCCAGAGCTTCTGATAATGCGTCTACGCCTACCAGATAGATATCGGTTCCAACCACACGTCCTGCCGCTTCAATTGCCTGCAATGCGCCAAGCGCCATAGAGTCGTTATTACAGAATACAACTTCAATGTCCTCGCCATACTGTCCCAATGCATTGGCTACAATCTGCTGTGCCTCAGCCTGCTGCCAGTTACCTACCTGATCCGTCAAGCAGTCAACTTCCAAACCTGCATCGGTAAGAGCCTTAACAGAGAACTCGGTACGATACTGAGCGTCTACGTTCTCCGGATCGCCTTCTACCATGATATATTGGATTTTGCCGTCGCCGTTTAAGTCTACTTTATCCATGCCAAGGTCTACAATCATTTCACCCTGGAAGGTTCCGGACTGACGAGCGTCACAGCCTACATATGTAACATCCCATCCGTTGTCCTGCCATCTCTTCTCTTCATCTTCTTCCGGCTCACGGTTGATATATACAAGCGGGATGCCTGCGTCCATAACCTTATCCGTAATTGTTTCTGCGGAAGAGGAGTTTACCGGGTTGATAATCAATACGTCAACGCCTTCTGCAATAAAGTTATCAATCTGACCAGTCTGTGTAGCCTGATCGTTCTGGCCGTCCACAATTGTGATATTTTCTTTTGCAAATCCCTGTGAAACCAGATAGTTTTCTAATTCGCCCCGGAACAAGGTCATAAAGTTGTCCGAGAACTGATAAATACAAACGCCTACTTTTTTGTCCGCCATATCGCCGCCTGCTGCCGCATCATCCGTCGTATCGTCGGCTGCATCATCGGCTTCTGCATCAGCCGCATCGTCGGCTGCATCATCGGCTTCTGCGTCAGCAGCATCATCGGCTGCATCGTCGGCTGCATCAGCATCTGCGTCAGCTTCTGCTTCGTTTCCTGACGACGGAGCAGCGTCACCGCCACCTCCATTACCGCACCCTGCCAACATTGTCGTAACCATTGCCGCTGCCAGCAACAGTTCAATCGCTTTCTTTTTCATGTTAAAAGTCCTCCTTTAAAATTAATTATCTTGCTTCGTTTCATGAATGTATTATAGCAACCGACTTCTGAAAACAACATATAATATCCTTCTCTCTTTCTTAAAAATCCTTCTTTCTTTTTGTGCATACCGTATAAATTTTTCTATTTTGGAAACGATTCCCCGTCATTTTGCCATTTCCTGCTAAAAAAATAGAACGCATAGATGAGATTTCTATGCGCTCTATTTTTTTATAGCATATTATCGTCCTTTGCTTAAACACATACTCTCTAATGCAACGCCGACCAAAGCGGGCGGATTGATGACAAAGCCGTCGGATGTAATTTTATGATTAAAATATTCCACGGTTGCATCATGATCCAGAAATTGATGAATCGTTAAATATTGTTCAATCTCGTCGGTAAGCATAATCGCAACCCGCTTTAAGCGTTCGTCCTGAAAGCCGTTTGCAAAATGAACGCTTTTCATCATGCGTTTTAATTTGGTCTGCGGATAGGTCTCCTGCAGCTTTTGCCTGAGTCCTAAAACAATATCCTCATAGGTCTGATTTTTCAAACTATCCAAATCATCCATTTCTATAATTTTTTCAAAATGTAGATGCCGAACCAGCTCCATCGCTTTTTCCTGTAAATCCATACATTGTCTCCTATTTTAAATTCAACTTTGCCAAAGCGTCCGCAAACGCATTGTTAATCGGCGCTTCCGCCTCTTTCTTCTGCCGGCTCAAATAACGCTGCACATCCTTTTTATTGACCCCGGCCCCTTCCTTTTCCCGCCTGGCTTTAAACGCGGTCAGCTTCTCCTTATAACCGCACGCGCAGATAAACGTCTCTTCCTCTCCCTTTACATACATTTCCATCTTTTTATGGCATTTGGGGCAGCGTGCGTTCGTCACTCTGGAAACTGTTTCCCGATATCCGCATTCCCTGTCCTGACAGACCAGCAGCTTGCTGTTCTTTCCATTGACCGCCAACATCCGCTTGCCGCAGGTCGGACATTTTTTATTTGTCAGATTGTCATGGCGAAACGTTCCTTTCCCCGTTTTAATCTCGCCGACCACTTCCACCGTATACTCCCGGATATTTTTTAAGAAATCCTCCTGTCGGATTGTCCCTTTGGCAATTCCGGACAGCTTCATCTCCCATGCCGCCGTCAGCTCCGGCTTTTTTAAATCCTCCGGAACCAGCTCCAAAAGCTGCCTGGCTTTAGAAGTAATAAAAATATCCTTACCCCTTTTTTCCATTAAAAATGTGTGAAACAGCTTGTCAATAATATCCGCGCGCGTCGCAACCGTGCCAAGCCCTCCGGTTTCACCGAGGGTTTTTGCTGCCGCAGCATCCTTCGATTCCATATATTTTACCGGATTTTCCATCGCGGACAACAGCGTAGCCTCATTAAACGGAGCGGGCGGCTTTGTCTTGCCAGACGTTATCTGAACGCGCCCAACCGTAAAATTTGAGCCTTTTTGGATATTCGGCAGCGTCTGTTCCCGGATATCCTGGCCGTCCTCTTCTTCGTCAAAATCGTCCGACGGATTTTCATACGCCGCTTTCCATCCCTGATTTTTGACAATTTTGCCCCGGGCCACAAACGTCTCTTGGGCCGCTTCACCGCGCATCGTCGTCTGTTCATATTCAAAAGGAGGATACAAAACCGCCAAAAAACGACGGACAACCAGATCATAGATCTTGCGTTCCTCCACCGTCATATGCTCAAGCTGTACAAATTGCTCCGTCGGTATAATCGCATGGTGATCGCTGACCTTTTTGTTGTCTACAAACGAGCTGTTCGTCCGGATTGGCTTCATCGCCAGGCTTCCCGCCATTTTTCGATATGGCCCAACGGCGCAGGCCATCAGCCTTTCTTTTAACGTCTCCGCCACATCCGTCCCAATATAGCGCGAATCCGTCCTCGGATACGTCAACACCTTATGGTTTTCATAGAGCCGCTGCATAATATTTAACGTTTCCTTGGCCGAATAGCCAAACCGTTTGTTAGCGTCCCGCTGTAACTCTGTCAAATCATACAGTCCGGGCGCAAACGTTTTCTTCGAGGATTTTTCCACTGCCGTCACATTTAATTTTTTCCCGTCCAGATTCCGGCGCAGCTCTTCCATCCGTTCTTTTTGAAACGTGCGGCTGCCCTTGCTTTTTTTATCCTGCCAGGTCCAGCAGACCTCTCCGGCCATAAGCGTCAAACCAAAATATTCCTGAGGGACAAATTTCCGTATTTCCTCCTCCCGCCTTGCGATCATCGCTAACGTCGGCGTCTGCACACGGCCACAGGACAACTGCGCATTATATTTACAGGTCAGTGCGCGGGTTGCGTTAATCCCTACCAGCCAGTCCGCTTCCGCGCGGGCGACGGCGGCGGCATAGAGGTTATTGTATTCCCGCCCGTCCTTTAATTTGGCAAACCCCTCGCGGATCGCTTTATCGGTCACAGAAGAAATCCACAGGCGTTTGATGGGCTTATGACAGTCCGCCTTTTCTAAAATCCAACGCGCCACAAGCTCGCCTTCCCTGCCTGCGTCCGTCGCGATCACCACCTGTCCGATATCCTTGCGGTAGAGCTGCGTTTTGACATCCTTAAACTGTTTGGCCGTCTGCTTGATCACGACTAACTGCATCTTTTTTGGAAGCATCGGCAACGTCTCTAAATTCCACTGCGCATATTTTTTGTCATATTCCTCCGGATCGGCCAATGTCACCAAATGCCCAAGCGCCCAGGTCACGACATACTCCTGCCCTTCCATGGCGCCGGCCAGCTTCCTTTGACAACGCAGCACACGGGCAATATCCCTGGCCACGGACGGCTTCTCTGCAATCACTAATGATTTCATAAAAAATTCTCCTCCCGCTCATTGATCTGTTATTTAGGATTATAGCGAAAATAAAAGAGCGTGTAAAGTATCGGGTTTACGACCGCCCTTTAGGCGACGTTCCTCCAATTTTTCACATTTCCCTTGATTAATCAAACAAATATGATAAAATAGATACTCGGGTTTCCTATTTAATGGATACATGAAAATATTTACATGAAAGAAAGAAGGCCAAATCAAATGCAGATAACACGAGACGATATCCGCAACATTGCCATTATCGCCCATGTCGATCACGGCAAAACCACGTTAGTAGACGAGCTTTTAAAACAAAGCGGCGTTTTTCATGAAAACCAGGAGGTACAGGAACGCGTCATGGACTCCAACGACATTGAACGGGAACGCGGAATTACCATCCTTTCCAAAAATACAGCCGTATCCTATCAAGGCGTCAAAATCAACATTATCGACACCCCGGGCCATGCCGATTTCGGCGGCGAAGTCGAACGCGTCCTCAAAATGGTAAACGGCGTTATTTTAGTCGTAGACGCTTTTGAAGGCGTTATGCCGCAGACTAAATTTGTACTGATGAAAGCGCTTGCCTTAGATCTCCCGGTCATTGCCTGTATCAACAAAATTGACCGCGACCAGGCACGCCCGGATGAGGTCATTGATGAAGTGCTGGAATTATTAATGGATTTGGATGCATCCGACGAACAGCTGGAATGCCCGTTTATTTTTGCTTCCGCCAGGAACGGCTGTGCAATGAAAGATTTAAACGATCCCAAAACGGATATGGCAGATTTGTTTGACACAGTTTTAGACTATATCCCTGCGCCCCAGGGTGATCCAGACGCAGGCACACAGGTGCTTATCAGCACAATTGACTATAATGAATACGTTGGCCGTATCGGCGTCGGAAAGGTAGACAACGGCATCCTTAAAGTAAACCAGGAGGCCGTACTTGTAAACCACCACGAACCGGGCAAACAAAAGAAGATTAAAGTCAGCAAGCTTTACGAATTTGACGGGCTAAACAAAGTAGAAGTCACAGAAGCAAATGTAGG
>CAOJLW010000079.1 GCA_948438565.1 uncultured Lachnospiraceae bacterium
GTATCGGCAGGAGCCAAAGTATTACGAGGACAACCGTTATTTTACGGTTTATGTGCCGGGCAAGACGCTGCGTTATGAGATTTTTTCATGGTATGAGGCTGAGGCGGATGACAGCGTTTATCAGGTCGGGTTTGCGGCGGACGCTGCATTTGGCGCGTTTGTCGATCAGATGCTGGCAAGGGGCGGCCAGAATACAAAGGCTACGGCAGACAGAACCGATCGGATCCTGACGCTTTCGACTTGTTCCGCGCAGGGGAAACGGTTTGTGGTGCATGGTAAGTTACTGGAAATCCGGCAATAGAAATATCAGTTCTCCCTGTGCAAACATCAAAAAACATGGTATAGTGGAATAAGATACAAAGAAGGAGGCAGGGAATGAAACGGGAAGAATTACTGCAAAAGCTGATGAAGATGCAAAAAGATACGGAAGCGGGAAAATTAAACTGGCGACTGGACGTACAGACCTCAGAGGGCAATGAGGAAAAATATATTTTAGAAGAAGAGGGGGAATCCTGGACAGTAGACGAGTGCTACGTTTCCTATCACTGTACTTACCAGGGGCAAGAATTTTGTATGGTGACGTATGAAATGCTAAAGTCCTGTGAGGGAAAGCTGCGCACGGTCAATTATATTTTTCTGCCGCCGCTGGGCGTGCGTGTGTTTTCGCTGCATACGCTGCTGGCGCACAGTGTGGACGCCGATGCGGTTTTGATTTCGCAGGTTCATAAATTATGGGAAGAGTTGATAAAACGGTATAAACAGGGGAGCGGTCAGGTGGAGTTTTTTATTACGGAGGCTCAGGTACATATTGAAGAGGATGCGTAAGCGTCCAGGCAGAGGGGGAAGTATATGACAGCAGGGTTTTATGGAATCAACACAATGGAGCAGGAAGCGGTTTACCGGATGCGGGAATTGTTTGCACAGGGGCGGGAAGCGACCATGCAGGCGGCGGGGACGACGGAGGAAGAGCAGCTGCGCAAGTGGTCGGAGCTGGCCTTGTATCCGGAGAAACCGCTGTTGTCATTTAAAAGAGAGGAGCAAGAGGAAGAGGAACCGGAATATACGTGGTATCCCGGACAGTCCGATATGGAGTTTTTCCGTCTGGCGGAAACATTTCGTTCCAAACAATGCGTCCGTAAATTGATTGCCTGCGGCGGGGTGGACGACGGGAAATCCACGCTGATTGGGAGGATTTTATTTGACGCTATGGATCAAAGCGGCCAGGCCGTGATTCGAGAGAATCCGGATTGCCTGAGGGCCGATAAAAGTATAGATTATGCGCTTTTGGCGGGGACTACGGAAGAGGAGGCCCGTCAGGGGATTACTGTGCAGGTTTCCTATAGTACGTTTGAATGGGGAGCCTGCAGTTTTCTTATGGCGGATGTACCCGGCCATGAAGAATATACCCGCAATATGGCGTTTGCGGCGTCAGGAGCGGATATGGCGGTTATAATGGTGGCGGCCAACAAAGGGATTGTGCCGCAGACGAGACGGCATACCAGAATCTGTCATTTTATGGGAATACGCAGATTAGTATTTGCAGTCAATAAAATGGATATGGCGTCGTTTTGCCAGAAGGCGTTTGAACAACTTTCACAGGAAGTGGCGCATCTGATGGAAGAGTATCCGGATTGTACATATCAGATTGTGCCTGTGGCTGCGAAAAGCGGAGTCAATATTGTAAATAAGGCCAAGGAGATGCCCTGGTATACGGGAGGTACGCTCTTAGAGGCGTTAAATCAGGGAACAGGGCGTCATACGAAAGGACAGGGAGCTTTTTGTATGCAGGTGCAAAGGATCTGTAAGTCCAGTCAGATGAAAGGCGCGGTGGTATCCAAACGGGTATTCCAGGGATCGATCCTTTCTGGAAACTTGCAGGAAGGGGAAGAGGTTTTTATCTATCCAACGGGGAAGCGGGCTAGGGTTGCCGGAATCTATGCTTTGGATCGGAGGGTGAAAGAGGCGGATATGGGCGCTCCCATTGGCGTGGAGTTGGATCGGGATTTGGATGTTGCGCGGGGAGCGATTTTGGCGCAGGGGGATATCTTCGAATCGACTGACCGTATCGAAGCAGATATTCTATGGACGTCGGACAACCGTCTGACGCAGGGGAAGCGGTATCGGGCGCAAATTGGAACGGTGTCGGTTACGGCTGTCGTTACAAAGATCTGCTATCAAAAGGACGTCAATACCGGGGAGCACCGATATGCGGAATATTTGACTAAAAATGCGTTGGCGCGTTGCGAACTCTGTTTTCCAAGGCCGGTTACGGTTGTCTGTGAAAAAGAAAACCGTACTTTGGGGACGGTTTTGCTGCTCGATCGGACGGAGCGGTCTTTGGCCGCCTATGGCAATATTGTACATACGATTGCAGAGGCCGCCTGGCAGGAGGATGGACGCAGAGTGCTTGCGTCCGAGCGAGAATCCGCTCTTGGGCAGAAGGCGGGGATGATTTTATTTACGGCAGGGGAAAATACGGAGGAGCAAATTAATTATACAGAGCGGTATTTGCTCCGGATGGGTTTTCATACGGTTCAGGCCAAGGCTGTGGACAGCGATGGCAGAGACGTGTCCTTGATCCGTAGTTTTTTAGATGCGGGGTTGATTGTATTATGTATGGTGGAGCCGTCTCTTCAGGGTATGATGACGGATCTATTGGAGGATGCGGGCAGGGTGTTTGGATGTGAAAAAACGTCGGGACTGGCTGCGGATGCGGGAGGAGTTTTCAAGCAGATGAAGCAGTGGGCGTCGGCGTTGATTTGAAATGGATGGGGTGGCAAAAGGCACGTCCTTTGGAGGGCAGGCGTTTTGGCTGTGGATGGATGGTTGGCGTGGTGGATGGTTCTTCTTAAATTTATAAAAAAAGGATGCAGCTTGCAGCTACATCCTTAAGGGGAGAGTTTATGAAAAAGTTTTATTTGCTATCAAATGAAGTAATGAGTGGGGGAACTTCATTTGACAATAATTAGTATAGCCAGAAATTGTGTTCATTTGGTGTCCGAAAAATGAAAGGTTTATGAAGAAATTCTAAAATTATATAAAAAATCGCCAGGGATTTGGCATAGGCGGCATTTCATAGTATAATGAAAAGAGAAAAAATATATGGATGGATTGCAAATGCAACAGAGAGAGAGAGAAAACAGGCGAGGTATCCGGGCAGTTTTGTTGTTGACGCTGTTTTTGTCTTTGTCCATTTGTTTCGCTTTGACAGAGGTGAAAGCGGCAGTGATACAGCTGATTTGGCATGACGGGAAGGCAGAGACGGAGATTACCGTAGAAAAAGGAGCCAAATTTTATATTGGGGATTTTGTGGACGTGATTTCCGACGGTACGTTATCGACGGCATCTTTGGTAAAAGCGTCTTATCAGTCGCAGGATAAAAAAGTGGCGACGGTCAATGGCAAAGGCTATTTAAACGCCAAAAATCCAGGTATGACGGATATTACTGTGACTTATCAGGGCAAACAGGCCGTCTGTCATTTGACGGTGGAAAAAAAGGGTACGTTTGCACAGGGAGACGCTGTCAAGGAGTTGCAGGCAGCCGCTAAAAAATTGTCCAAAGGTATGCCGAAAAAACTGACGGCGGCCAAAGGGTTTGCATTGCTTAAAAAACGGAATGATTATACGATTGCCTATCAGTATGCGGGCGTAGCTAAGTTGACGAAGGATGGGTTTTTGCACGAAAGGGTCAGTATGCCGACCGGCGTGTTAAAAAATAAAAAGACGGTGCGGCTGGCCGTGCCGGAGGCAGGGCGTTATTTGACTGTGGAGGCGCTGCTGCGGCAGTTTTTAGTCGCTAACGATCCGACTTCCAAACAATCGAAAAAGGTCATGCGGATTGCGTCGGCGGAAGCAAGCAGCAAGACCGGGAAAATTACGGTTAAACTGGCTAAAAAACTGGGTTCTGAAGAAATTTTAGCGGCGCAGCTTGCATTTCCGGAATATAATTCTGAAGGAATTAGCAAGACAAAAGCCAATCTTTTGATGTCTATTTATGATGCGACGGAAAAAAAATACTATAAAGGGCAGGTTGCTTTGAAAAAAGGAGCCAAGCAGTTTCAGGTCAAACCGGTCGTTTATAGCTATAGTGGATATGAAGAGGTAAAAATTGTTAAAGGGCACGTCTATTTGCTTGGTTCGGAGGCGAACTGGGCAGGCGGGAAAAGCCTGACAGCTAAATAGGAGGTATCGAATGAATCCGGCAAAATTTTTTATGTTGAAAAGTGCATGGGACAGGTTTGCAGCCAATCATCCCAAATTCCCAAAATTTTTACAGGCCGCGGCACAGGCGTCCATTGGAGAAGGTTCGATTATTGAAATTAAGATCACCAATGCAAACGGGGATGCCATTGCCTCAAATTTGAAAGTCACGGCAGAAGATATGGAATTGTTTCATAAATTGCGTGAGGGCGCCTGGCAGGAACCGTAGAGAGAAAGGGGTATAAAATGCCTTATTTTCCGATGTTTTTGGATATCCGGGGCAGACGCTGCCTGGTGGTGGGCGGCGGAGCGGTTGCATTGCGTAAGGTGGAGGCGCTCAGAGATTTTGGGGCGCGGATAACGGTGTTAGCCCCTGATATTTTGCCGGAACTTGCTGCGATGGCGGACGTCGTCTGCATCCGGCGGCATTTTGCCAAACAGGATGTCAAAGGCTTTGCGTTAGTTGTGGCGGCAACGGACGATCCCGAGCAGAATCATCAGGTAAGCAATGCCTGTCAAAGGGAAAATATACCAGTCAATGCCGTAGATCAAATGCAGGACTGTAGTTTTATATTTCCGGCCTATATCAAAGAGGGGGAAGTCGTAGCCGCTTTTTCCAGCGGTGGGCAAAGTCCGCTTCTCGCTCAATATTTAAAAGAACAGATACGCCCTGTGTTGACGCCTGAGCTTGGAGAATTGGCGTCTTTTTTGGGCGGCATCCGAAAGATGGTGCAAGAGTATACCAAAACGGAATGTGTCAGAAAAGAAATTTTTCGGGAGTTGCTTGCGATTGGCTTAAAAAAGGGGTTACCGTCTGTGCAGGAAGAATTGGAAGGCATTCTGTCCCGGTATCGGCAGTGATATCGCTTGTCAATAAGGAGAAACCATGGATACAAAATCAAAAGCATTATTTGAAGAGGCCAAACAGTATATACCGGGCGGCGTTAATAGTCCGGTGCGGGCGTTTGGGGCCGTGGAAAGGAGTCCGCGGTTTATTGCCAGAGCCTATGGCAGCAGACTGGTGGATGTGGACGGCAATGAATTGTTGGACTATGTCTGTTCCTGGGGGCCTGGAATTTTAGGTCATGCGCATCCAACAGTAATCGAAAAGGTGCGAGAGGCGTGCAAGGATGGATTGACCTATGGCGCGCCAACGGAAAAGGAAGTATGCCTGGCCAGGCAGATTGCAAAGCAGATTCCCTCCATGGAAGAAAGCCGTCTGACAAGCTCCGGAACGGAGGCTGTGATGGCCGCGATCCGCGTGGCGCGCGGCTATACGGGGCGGGATCGTATTGTCAAATGTAAAGGCTGTTACCATGGGCATTCCGACGGCCTGTTGGTGCAGGCCGGTTCCGGCGCGTTGAGCGCTTCTATGCCGGATTCCGCAGGCGTTCCAATGGATTATACCAGGCACACGATGGTGGCGCTTTACAATGATCCTGCATCGATAGAAGCCTGTTTTTTAGCGGATCCCAAAGGGATTGCCGCTGTGATTGTGGAGCCTGTGGCGGCCAATATGGGCGTTGTGCCGCCGACCCCGGGTTTTTTGGAATTTTTGCGAAACATTACGAGTCAGTATGGCGCGCTTTTGATATTTGACGAGGTGATTACGGGGTTTCGTTTAGCGTCTGGAGGCGCGCAGGAATATTTTCAGGTCACGCCTGACTTGACCACGCTTGGCAAGATTGTCGGCGGAGGAATGCCGATTGGGGCCTATGGCGGCAGGCGCGAGATTATGGAACTGGTTGCTCCGGCCGGGCCTGTCTATCAGGCGGGGACGCTGTCCGGAAACCCGATTGCCACAACGGCGGGTTTGGCGACGCTTGATATTTTACAGGAGGATCCGGGGATTTATCAAAGGCTTCAAAAAAAAGCGGAGCGGATTGCCCATGCGGTACGGAAAGCGGCCAAAGGAACGGTATGCGTCAACCAGGTCGGTTCCCTGTTGAGTATATTTTTTACGCCTGGTCCAGTGTGCGGCTATGCGGACGCGCTGTCTGCCAATCAAACCCGGTATGCGGATTTTTTTGGCTATCTGTTGGATCGCGGGATTTATGTGGCGCCCTCTCAGTTTGAGGCAATGTTTATATCGGACGCCCATACCGAGGAGGATATTGCTTACACCTGCCAGACGATGCAGGCGTATTTTTCCGACACGCTTTAGAGTGTTTTTTTCAGGGCAGGACCAGTACGGCGGCTTATTTGGGAATACTAGGGTTTGGTTCAAAGAGGGAAAAGTGGGTTGTAGTTTTATCTATGTCATAAAGGAGGTTTTCAGATGAAAGTATTGGTACTTGGAGGCGTTGCGGCAGGTACAAAAATTGCGGCAAAACTCATGAGGGAAGATCGCGGCAATGAAGTGATTGTGCTCAACAAAGGCAAACATATTTCTTATGCAGGTTGCGGCCTTCCCTATTATGTCGGTCATGTCATTGAAAACAGAGAGCAGTTGATTGTAAATACGCCGGAAAAATATTCAAAATTGACGGGCGTAACCGTAATGACGGAAACAGAGGCGGTTAAGGTCGATCCAAAGGCCAAAACGGTTGCCGCCGTAAATGTCAATACGGGAGAAGAAAAAACCTATGGCTATGACAAATTGGTTGTCGCCGTAGGCGCAAGTCCGGTCAAGCCGCCGATTGACGGTTGTGATCTAAAAAACGTATTTTTTGTCAGGACGCCGGAAGACGCGATTCGTCTCAGGGACGCTATAGATACCGGAGATATCAAACAGGCGGCAGTAGTCGGCGCGGGTTATATTGGCCTTGAGATCGCGGAAAATTTAAAGCTACAGGGCGTTCGTCCGTTTGTATTGGATATGGCTCCTCACGCGTTGCCAGGCTTTGACGCGGAAATGGCGGAATATGTGGAAGGCAAACTACGGGAAAGCGGGATCCAGGTTATAGCCGGCGTTACCGTAACCGGAATCGAAGGCGATGGTAAAGTAGAGAAAGTGACAACGGACAAACAGGCATATCAAGCGGATTTAGTTGTCTTAAGCGCAGGCATCCGTCCCAATACGGCATTTTTACAAGAAAGCGGACTGGAGATGTTTAAAGGGACTATCCTGACCAATGAACAGGGCGAAACGAATCTGCCGGATATCTATGCCGCCGGAGACTGCGCAATGGTACATCATGCAATGACCAAGAAGCCGGCATGGTCTCCCATGGGTTCTACGGCCAATATTGCAGGACGACTGATTGCGCAAAATATGATGGGCGCAGGACTGCGCTACCGGGGTGCGCTCGGCACAGCCGTATGCAGGCTGCCGGGGATGAATGTAGGCAGAACTGGATTGACGGAAGCGCAGGCATTGGCAGAGGGTTTTCAGACGGTTAGCGTTGTTACGGTAGTGGATGATAAAGCGCATTATTTTCCGGGCGCAGGCTCCTTTGTGATCAAGATGATTGCAGATAAAGATTCTTTGAAGCTTTTGGGTGTCCAGGTGATTGGCGCCGGTGCAGTGGATAAAGTGGTGGATATTGCCGTGACAGGCATTATGCTGGGCGCTGCGCTGACGGATCTGGCGGATATGGATTTGGCTTATGCCCCTCCGTTTTCAACAGCTATCCATCCGTTTGCCCATACGCTCAATATTCTGATGAACAAGATCGACGGAAAATTTGAGACGTTTACTCCTGCGGAATATGCGGCGGGCGCAGCCAAAGAGTATCGAGTGGTGGACGCTTGCCTGACGCCGTCCATTGCAGGCGCGCCCTATGTGGATTTGACCACGGTAGAGGGAATGGTGGAAGGTTTGGATCCGGAAGAAAAGTTATTGCTGGTGTGCAACGGGGGCAAAAGGGCGTATCTGCTCCAGAATCGTATGAAATTCTACGGATATAAAAACACAAAAGTATTGGAAGGCGGCATTACCTTTCAGGAGGTCAATGCATAAAAAGACGAGGAAGAGGCGCTTGATAGAGTGGAAAAAGCCATTGGATTATTTTGCGAGCAGGGCAATATGGGAGAGCGTTTTGCGGACATTCTGGATGTGAAGCAGCATCTGGCAGGAGGGGCGATCTGTTAGTAGAGGTCAGGCATTAGGGGAGCCGCCGTATGCGTAGCTCCCTTTTTGCTGCTGAATATCAATCAAGGAGCTTCCGGCGCGAGTGTGCGCTGTAGCAGGGAAAAGAGAGGGGATTCCTATGCAGTTTGGTTTTTTGGGGATTAATTATAAAAATGCACAATTGGATATTCGAGATAAAGTGGCTTTTACGGACGGGATGAAGCTGAAATTTTTTCAATGTGCGGCAGACGCCGGCATAGAGCAGTGTATGGCGCTTTCCACCTGTAATCGGAGCGAGGTCTATTTTTGTTATGCAGGGGAAGAGAAGCGGGAGCGAATACGAGCTATTTATGAAGCGATGTTTCCGGATGTAGAGCTAACGGATTATTTGGTGGGTTTGTCCGGCGAAGAGGCAATCGCTTACTTATTTCGCATTGCAGCGGGATTAGAGTCGCTGGTATTGGGGGAAGATCAGATTCTAGGCCAGGTCAAGGATGCGCTGGATTTTTCACGTACAATGGGGTATGCTGGAAAAGAGCTGAATAAAATTGTTCGGGACGCCATAACTTGTGCAAAACGGATCAAAACGGAGTTTAAAATCAGCGAGAACCCCTTGTCGGTCAGCTATATCGGTATTCGTAAGCTGGATGAATTATACGGACTTGCGGGAAAGCGGATTCTGGTCGTGGGCAGCGGTAAAACTGCGACGCTGGCGTTAAAATATATTTTTGCATATCCTGCCGTATGCGTGACTGCCTGTAGCCGAACCTATGCGCATTCAAAAAAACTGCGGGAAGAGTTTCCGCGGCTGGATCTGATCCCTTATGAAGCATGGCGCAGCTATATTGGGCAATATGATATTGTGGTGACGGCTACGGCGTCGCCGCATTTGATTGTGAAACAGGATAATTTTTACCCACAAAGAAAAGTCGCCCTGTTAGATTTAGCGGCGCCTAGGGATATTGATACGGCGTTGGCAAAAAATCCATTGGTACAGCTGATCAATCTGGATACGCTGCAAG
>CAOJLW010000080.1 GCA_948438565.1 uncultured Lachnospiraceae bacterium
CATCTCTCGGTCCCAAAAGGCCGGCCGAGATCCGTCTGTTTCGCATACGCGGCGCGTGTCCGTCCCGTCTCCGATATAGACAATCCGGCTGCCCCGTACCCAAAGCTCCCCTTCGGTCAGAGCAAACCGGTCTTGCCCGGATTCGTTTTGCAGCGTCAGGATTTTTGCGTTGTAAAAACGGATATTCATTCCGTCACCTCCGTTTTTGTCTGTAAATAAGCGCCCATTTGCACAATGGATGCATAGACCAGTTTTTTAAAATCCGGCGCCACCCGATCGGCCGTCTCCTGAATCTCCGCATGATCCAAAGGCCTCGGCAAAATCCCGGCCGCCAAGTTGGAAATACAGGTCTCGCCTGCCACCTGCATACCCCTATGACTGGCTGCAATCGCTTCACAGGCTGTACTCATGCCAACCGCGTCTGCGCCCAGGATACGGCACATCGAAATTTCCTCCGGCGTCTCATACTGCGGCCCGGTAAATTGCAGATACACTCCCTGTTTTAAACCAATATTATAATCCAGCGCAGTTTTTATCAGAATCCTTTGCAGATCTTCATCATAGATATGGCTCATATCCGGAAACCTTGTCCCAAGCGCGTCTATATTTGGGCCAATTAACGGAGACGGTACAAACGAAGCAATCTGACCGGTGATCAACATAAAATCCCCGGCCTGCATCCCTTGTCCAATTCCTCCCGCCGCATTTGTCAGAAATAAAATATCCGCTCCCATCCGTCTCATCAGCCGTATTGGCAGCACAACATCCGCCATCGGATACCCCTCGTAATAATGTACCCGGCCCTGCATACAGACAACCGGAACGTCTCCGGCATACCCAAAGATATACCGACCTTTATGCCCGGGCACGGTGGACACCGGGAATCCTTCGATCTCATGGTAGTCCAGAGTTGCCGTAACCTTGAGCTCCTGTGCAAACTCCCCTAAACCGGAACCCAGAACCAGGGCAACCCTGGGGTGAAAATCAATTTTCTCCTTTACGCTCTCAAAACATGACTGTAATTTTGTATATACCTCATCCATATCCGCCTCCTGGAGCGTGTCTGAAAAATACATCCGGCGGGAATGATTTTTCGGACACGCATTTACGTACTCTGTACGCGCTCTGCTTTTGTACCATTATATAGGCAAATGTCCGCGACCGCAACCATTAAATAATAATGCACACGAGTCCGCCGCTGCTGTCATTGACAATTTTCTGCATCGTATCCTGTAACTTCATCTGGCATTCGTCATCCATCATCGAAATCTTGCTGCGGATGCCGTCCTCCATCAATTCTCCGACGGATTTTCCAAATATATTGGTATCCCAGACGCCACTTGGCGTATTCTGACCTTCCTTGATATAAGCAATCAAGTCCTTGGCCTGCTCCTCACTGCCTACAATCGGAGCGATCTCTGTCTCAATGTTGGCTCGAATCAAATGTACGGAAGGCGACGTCGCTTTTAACTTAACGCCGTATTTATTGCCATGTCGGATAAGCTCCGGCTCCTCCAGCGTAATGTCATTTAACTGCGGATGAATCACGCCATACCCTTTCATCTGCACCGCATTGACGGCATCCGCCACTTTGGCAAACGCATTTTTCTGCGCGGACAACTCTTTGATCATGGATATCAACTGATACTCGCCTTGTATCGGCACGCCGGTCAGCTCGCTGATATTTTCGTAATAGTACTTATCTTCCATTTCAATTTTAATTTTTAAAAGTCCCTGCGCCAGATCGATTTTATCCAGATGGATATCTGCAATATATTCCGAATTCTCCTGTTTTTTCACCTGTTTTGCGTCTTTGGCCTTGGTCACCATGTTTAAAATCGCGCGCGTATTTTCGATGACGTTTTCCTTCATTCGATTGGATGCCGGAAGCATTTCCGCCCACTTGGGAATATAAAATTCGATCTTGACAATCGGAAATTCATATAAAATACTTTCCAGGATCCGGTTGATATCATCCTTGCGCAGCTGCTCACAGCTTACGGGAACGACCGGAGTCTGATATTTTTCCATCATCTGCTCTGACAATTTGACGGTTTCATCGCTATAAGGCCTTTCGGAATTTAAGACCACAATAAACGGCTTGCCTAACGTCTTTAACTCCGCAATCGTTTTTTCTTCGGCAGCCAGATAATTGTCCCGTTTCAATTCCCCAAAAGAGCCGTCCGTAGTCACTACAATCCCAATCGTCGCATGATCCTTGATCACCTTCTGCGTCCCGATCGATGCCGCGTCCACAAACGGAATCTCATAATCAAACCAGGGCGTTTTGACCATACGTTTATTATTCCCTTCCATATGCCCTGCCGCGCCGTCCACCATATACCCGACGCAGTCAATTAAGCGCACCTTGACTTCGGTTTCCCCTTCCAAATGGATCGTAGCCGCATCCTTTGGAATAAATTTGGGTTCCGTCGTCATAATCGTTTTCCCCTGCGCCGACTGCGGCAATTCGTCAACCGTCCTCGCTCTGCTGTTTTCATCCTCCATATTCGGAAGCACCATCATATCCATAAAGCGTTTGATAAACGTCGATTTGCCAGTACGCACAGGGCCTACCACGCCGATATAAATTTCGCCGCCGGTTCTCTGCCGTATGTCTTTATAAAGATTAAAATCTTTATTTCCGGACGCCATTTCCATAAAAAATAACCCCTTTCCCACAACATATTCATTGAAAAACAATTTATACATTGTATGAAAGGAGTTATGGATTATGACTGCAAATGATACAAAACTCCCTCGTAAGTCTATACCGTCTGCACCTTAATCATATTTGTCGTCCCGGATACCCCAATCGGCACGCCGGAAGTTATAACCGTAATATCTCCATGACTCAAATAGTTTTGCGCTTCGGCCACTTCCAAGACATGATCAAACAATTCAAAGATGTCTTTTTTCTTTTCTAAAATCACCGGCACCGTACCCCAGACCAAATTGAGCTGACGCGCCACTTTTTCTTCAATCGATCCACAGACAATTTCACAGGCCGGGCAGTATTTTGCAATATTCCTTGCAGAATAGCCGCTTTTTGTCACAGTTACAATCGCCGACGCATTCAGATCGAGCGCGGTCGTACAGGTCGCATGACAAATAGCGTCGGTAATATCCGGATTGGCTTTCCGATCTCTGGCAAAGAAACGCTTCCGGTAATCGATATCCTGCTCCGTACGATCCGCAATCCGCGCCATCGTCTCTAACGCCTCCACCGGGTACAATCCCGCCGCCGTTTCACCGGAAAGCATAATCGCGCCGGTTCCATCATAAATCGCATTGGCCACGTCCGTAGTCTCGGCTCTGGTCGGCCTCGGGTGTTTCATCATGGAATCGAGCATCTGCGTGGCTGTAATAATCTGTTTGCCGGCCTCCATGCCTTTTTTGATAATCATTTTTTGAATCACTGGAACTTCTTCATAGGGAATTTCCACGCCCATATCGCCCCTGGCAACCATAACGCCTTCTGCGGCTTCTAAAATCTCGTCAATTTTGGCCACGCCTTCCCGGTTCTCAATTTTTGCAATAATATGCACGTCATATCCGCCATGGTCATTTAAAAATTTACGCATTTTATGGATATCGTCCGCCCTTCTGACAAACGATGCGGCTACAAAATCCACGTCCTGTTTGATACCAAACAGTAAATCCTCTTTATCCTTTTCCGATAAAAACGGCATCGAAAGCTCGACATTTGGGACATTGACGCCTTTATGATTGGAAACCTTGCCCCCGTTTTTGACCTGACAGACAATCTGTCCGTCTATCAGCTCTATCACTTCCATCTCAACCAGACCGTCGTCCACCAAAATCGTCGTGCCGACCTCGACGTCCTGATACAGATCCGGATAGGTAATGGAAATACCATCTTGATCGCCCTCATGTTCTTCGGCATATAAAATAAATTTCTGGCCAGCCTCTAAAACGGCTTCCCCATCCCGAAAATCTCCAAGACGAATCTCCGGCCCTTTGGTATCCAACATAATTGCGGTCAAGGCATGATGCTTTTCACGCAGTTCTTTTACCTGATCCATCCTGGCTTTATGCTCGTCATAACTACCATGGGAAAAATTCAGTCTCGCAACATTCATTCCATTTACAATTAGTTTTTCCAATACGTCGCCTTTGTCTGTCGCCGGGCCCAACGTACATACAATTTTCGTTTTCCTCATGCTTTCTCTCCTTTTCACTGTTTATTTTTTCCAAATGATAAACCGTTACTATTTTATATTATCATGCCACGCTTTTCAAGAATCTATTGTAACCCCCTACGCTAAATAATTGTTAATTTTTTATAAAAAAGTGTGCTCGTCAGCGCACTCTCGCGCCGGAGTGGAACCTCGTCAGCAGTCATTTTTCTATCCTTGACAAGCGTCAACTAAAAAACGCCGCTTATCTTTACATCAGCCGCATCAACTTTTTAGGCTCCAGGCTTCGTATCTCTCCAAACGACAAACACACGCTAAACGCCGAAACGCTGCATACAAACAATGTTGTAAAACCTAACGCGCCCATCGAAACATCATGCCTCAGCATCACCTCATCCGATGAGGCTTTTGTAATCTCAAGTTCATAGATGCTCGCTGAAACCTGATATGCCTCCGCATCCGCTTTTGGCGCATACATCCGCTCCATGGCGTCCGCACAGCCATCCAGCATCGGCCCTGACAGGACAAACGCCACAGCCAACGCCATCATCGAAACCAGCAGGCACTCCGTCAGCATCTGGCCAAGCGCTCCCCTTTTTCTAATCCCAACGGAAATCAAAATGCCCACTTCATGCCGCCTCCCCTGCACCCACAATTTCAGCACAAGATACAAGATCACGCCAATTCCCGCAAGGCCGACTGTCAACAGTATTATGGCAAAGACACGGATTCTCTGATACGGCTTGACCGCAGCCTGATAAGCGGAACTGTCCACAACCACACGAATATTGTTTAAATCCAGTTCCTCCCACTCCTCTACCCGCTGCATTATTGCGTCCAGCTCTCCCGGATCCTCCACAAAAAACTCCACTTCATTATATCCTTCCCATTCATATGCGTTGCCGTCATTGCGATTCGTCTGATTCTTCTCCAGTACGGCATAGGTATCCATATCTGCATAAATAATATTATCGATATAACAGCTTTCATAGGTATATTCCGACGGCTCCTGACTGAAATTGGCATGGAAGAAACCAACAATCTCCAGTTCAACCGGCTCTCCCCATGTCTTTAATGGTTCTTCGCTTGGCTGAAACATCCCTTCCTTCGTCTCCACAATAAACGTATCCCCTATGGACAGGCCGTTCTCCTTGGCCAGCCACTCAGATATCACGGCTTTAAAGCGATCCCCCTTTGCGATATTACGTCCCTCTGTAATATTCAAAGCTCCCGTTCTAAAGTTGTAGTGCAGATCGCCGTTTTGACAAGGATAAACCACTGACTCATTCTGCCAAACTCTCAACTCCTCTTCCGTCGTCCAGCCGGCTCCCACTTTTTTTGCAAATGCGATTGTCTCCTCATCATCCGCTTGTGTAGAGGCCCATGCGCCCGGCTTTAATTTTAAATCTGTCCACACATAGTTCATCCAATTAACGCAGAAATCTTTGACCCCATCCAGCGAAAGTATCTTCTCTATCATTTCATCGGTCACGGTAGGACCGACATAAACATTCGAGCCGCCACCCTGCTCATAATCAATATGCTTACGATATAACTCATTTTCCGTATTCACCTCAAGGATAAACCCTGACGCCAGGCTTTTGCGCAGGCTGTCCGCCTGCCCCTTTGCACTCTCTTGAAAGGAAACCCCCAACAGGACAAAACAGGACATCAAAAGCAAAAGCGCCGTCAACAACACAGTCCGTCCCTTTTTCCGTGTCAAGTACAACACTGCCCGTTTTAAAAAACTCAATTTTCATCCCCCCTAGTTCATACCGCTCCATAAAATCCGCCAACCATCAAGCAATGTATACGACCAACCGTATTCCCTCACATCCACTGCATCATTTTCTTTGGCTCTAAACGGCGAATCCCCCCAAACGACATACACACGCTTAACGCAGAAACGCCGCATACAAACAATGCGGTAAACAGCGCCGTACCCATCGAAACGTCAAGCCCCAACACAACTTCATCTGATGAAGACTTTGTGATTTCCAAAACATAGCCGCCTGTTGCCGCTTCATACGCCTCCACGCCGGCCTTTGGCGCATTCATTCGCTCCAACGCGCCTGCGCACCTAGCCAGCATCGGCCCGGATAACACAAACGCCAAAACCAGCGCCATAGCCGACACCATCAGGCACTCCGTCAGCATCTGCCCAAACACCCCGCCTTTTTTGATTCCGATGGAAAACAGGACGCCCACCTCACGCCGCCTCCCCTGCACCCATAATTTTAACACCAGGTACAGGATTACGCCAATGCCAAGCAGTCCCACGATCAACAGCGCCATAGCCAAGATTCGGATCCTCTGATATGGCTTCACCGCCGCCTGGTAAGCGGAGCTGTCCACAACCACATCGATATTGTTCAGATCCAACTCCTCCCAATTCCTGACACGCTGCATAATCGCATCCACTTCGCTCGGATCCTCCACAAAAAATTCCACTTCGCCATACCCTTCCCACTCATATGCGTGGCCGTCGTTTTGATTCTTCTGATTCTTTTCCAATATGGCATGGGTGTCCAGATCTGTATAGATCGTATTATCGGCATAACAATCTTCATAGGTATATTCCGAAGGCTCCTGGCTGAAGTTGGTTTTAAACAAACCCACAATCTCAAGCTCAACCGGTTCCCCCCATGTTTTTAAGGGTTCTTCGCTAAATTGAAAGACTCCTTCCTTCGTCTCCACGATAAACGTATCCCCTACGGACAACCCATTCTCTCTGGCCAGCCATTCGGAAATCACAGCTTTAAAATGATCCCCTTCCTCAATATTGCGCCCCTGCGTAATCGTCAGGGCTCCTGTACGGAAATTTTTATGTATGGAACCGTTCCTACAGGGATACAAAACCGTGTTTTGCCGAAAAGCCTCCAGCTCTTCCGCCGTCATCCAACCGGCTCCCACTTTTTTCGCAAATGCAATCGTCTCCTCATCGTCTGCTTCTGCATCCGCCCACGCGCCCGGTTTTAAGCGCAAATCCGTATTCGCATAATTGGACAAACGGACAGAATAGTCTTTCACTCCGTCCAGCGAAAGTATCTTCCCTATCATTTCATCGGTCACGGTAGGCCCAACATAAACGCTTGCGCCGCCCCCCTGTTCATAATCGAAATGCTCGCGATACATCTCATTCTCTTCATTTGCTTTTAGAATAAACCCTGACGCCAGGCTTTTGCGCAGGCTGTCCGCCTGCCCCTTGGCGCTCTCCTGAAACGAAATCCCCAAAAGGACAAAGCAGGACATCAAAAGCAAAAGCGCCATCAATAACACCGTCCGTCCTTTTTTCCGCGTCAGATACAATACCGCCCGTTTTAAAAAACTCATAAACCATTCCTCCCCTCATCCGATTCCAAAGATACAACTTTCCAAAGTAAACCATCCCCGCAGACTAAAATCCGTTTGCTCTCACATCGACTGCAGTAATTTTCTAGGTTCCATATGGCGAATCTCTCCAAAAGACAAATATACGCTGCATATGGAAACGCCCCATACAAACAATACGGTCATAAACACTGTCGCCATGGAAAGATTATGTCCCAATACGACCTCGTCTGATGAAGTTTTCGTAACCACAAGCTTATAGTTATCTATTGCCGTCTCATACGCCCCCTTATCTGCCTTTGGCGCATGGATCCGCTCTATGACGTTGGCGCATCCATCCAGCATCGGCTCTGACAAAACCAACGCCAAAACCAACGCCACAGCGGACACCAACAGACACTCCGTCGCCATCTGGCCAAACATCTCCCTTTTTTTGAGTCCCACAGCAAGCAAAATGCCTGCTTCTTTTTGCCTCCCCTGCACCCATAGTTTCATGAGCAGATACAAGATCACGCCAATTCCACCAAAACCCACTGCCAAAAGCGCCATAGCAAAAATACGGATTCTTTGATACGGCCTGACCGAAGCTCCATAAGCGCTACTATCTATCGTAAGCTTCAAATTCTCCAGATCCAGTTCGTCCCAATGTTCTACCTGCTGCATCAGGTTATCCAGCTCTCCCGGATCGTCTACAAAAAACTCCACTCGGTTATATCCCTGTAAATCGCCCAAATCCAAAGTAATATTCGTTTGATTTTCTTCCAGCCTGGCATGAGTATCCAAATCTATATACATGATATTCTCCACATAGCAATCTTCATAGGTAAATTCCGACGACTGCTGACTGAAGTTCGCATGGAAAATCCCTACAATCTCCAGCCGTATCGGTTCTCCCCATGTATTCATCGGTTCATCGCTCTGCTGAAAAATCCCTTCCTTGGTCTCTATGGTAAACGTATCCCCCACGGAAAGACCGTTGTTTTCGGCCAACCACTCGGAAATGACAGCTTTCTGACAATCTCCCTCTGCAATATTGCGCCCCTCTGCAATCGTCAGAGCTCCGGTTCTAAAATTTTGATGCATCTCGCCGTTCCTACAAGGATACAGCATCGTTTGCTTCCGAGAGACCATCAGCTCTTCTTCAGATATCGAAAAGGCATTCATTTTTTTCAGATAAGCGATTGTCTCCTCATCATCCGCCTCCGCTTCCGCCCACGCGCCCGGCCTTAATTTTAAATCCGCCCACGCGAGATCGCTCATGTGAATAAAATAGTCTTTTATCCCGTCTATGGAGAGTATCTTCTCTATCATTTCATCCGTAACGTTGGGGCCGTTATAGATGATTGAGCCGCCGCCGTTCTCATATTCGATACGTTTATGATAAAGCTCATTCTCGGTATTCGCCTCAAGCATAAATCCTGTCGCCAGGCTCTTTCGCAGGGCGTCCGCCTGCCCTTCCGCACTCTCTTTAAAAGAAATACCCAAAAACGCCAGACAGGACATCAAAAATAAAAGGGCAATCATCAATGCCGTCCTTCCTTTTTTTCTTGTAAGGTACAAAACCGATCTTTTCAAAAAATTCATAGGCATCCTCCCCAACACATCAATCTATCGTTTTTTTACAACGACAAAAAAACGGAACCCGCCGCCAACCTTTGCGGATGACTAAGTCCCGTCCTAAAACAATCGGGGTAACAGGATTCGAACCTGCGACCTCACGGCCCCCAGCCGTGCGCT
>CAOJLW010000081.1 GCA_948438565.1 uncultured Lachnospiraceae bacterium
TTAGGGAGGACGAGGTATGAAATTAGGGGAAAAGCAGAAACTGACAGTAGTAAAAAGGGTGGATTTTGGCGTTTATTTGGCAGAGCGGCAGGACGATGAGACAAGGGTGCTGCTCCCGGCCAGGCAGGTGCCTGAGAATGCGCAGGTAGGCGATGAACTGCTTGTTTTTTTGTATAAAGACTCTCAGGATCGGCTCATAGCGACGACGAATGAGCCATATCTTGCCTTAGACGGACTTGCCGTCTTAAAAGTATTGGAAATCGGACCAATCGGCGCATTTTTAGACTGGGGTTTGGAAAAAGATCTGTTCCTTCCTTTTAAGGAAATGACTAAGAAAGTGGAGTCGGGCGACGAGGTTCTGGTGACCTTATATATTGACAAAAGCCGCAGGCTTTGTGCGAGTATGCGGGGGTTATACGATCTGTTGGAAACGGGGCATACCTATCAGAAAGGCGATTTTGTTTCCGGAAGAGTCTATGAATTCAGCGATAATTTTGGGACGTTTATCGCGGTGGACGATCGTTATTCCGCCAGGATTCCGTCGTTTGAGGATTGCAGTCATTTACAGATAGGCGATGTGATCCAGGCAAGGGTTGCGAATGTGAAGTCAGACGGCAAGCTGGATTTGACGCTTCGGGAAAAAGCGTATGTACAAATGGATGCAGATGCAAAAAAAATCCTTGAAGTCATAGATCAGTATGGCGGTCAGCTTCCATTTAATGACAAGGCGTCGCCGGAGGTCATTAAAAAAGAAATGAAAATGAGTAAAAATGCTTTTAAACGTGCAGTGGGACGTCTTTATAAAGAACGGAAGATAGCGATAACAGAACAAAATATCCAAAAATTATAAGGAGAGATTCATGTTTGATGTCATTATTATTGGAAGCGGTCCGGCAGGCCTGACGGCGGCAGTCTATGCGTCCAGGGCGTGTCTTGATACCTTATTGTTGGAAAAACAGCCTATGGGAGGAGGTCAGATTTTAAATACGGCTGACGTGGATAATTATCCGGGCCTTCCAGGCATTGACGGTTTTTCATTGGGACAGAAATTTGCGGATCATGCAGACCGGCTTGGCATTCAGCCAGTGACGGAAGAGGTTACGCAGATTGACTGTCAGGGTAAAGTAAAACGGGTTGTGACTGCCCAGCAGACTTATGAGGCGAAAACCCTGGTTTATGCGGTTGGGTGCGGATATCGTCAACTCGGTGTGCCGGGGGAAGAGCAGTTTTTAGGAAAAGGCGTTTCCTATTGCGCAACTTGTGACGGAGCTTTTTTCCGGGGAAAGACGGTTGCCGTTATCGGAGGCGGCGATGTGGCGCTGGAGGATGCGTTGTTTTTAGCTAAAATCTGTTCAAAGGTATTTTTAATTCACAGAAGAGATACGTTCCGTGGAGCAAAAGTTCTTGCAGACAGGGTTTGGACTACAGAAAATATAGAGTTGATTTTAAACACAACAGTAGAAGATATTTTTGGTGGGGAAACGGTGCGGGAAATTGGTATTGTCAATAAGAAAACGGCGGAAAAAAGACGTCTGGTTTTGGACGGAGTGTTTGTGGCGGTCGGCTCCATTCCTCATTCCGATTTCCTGCAAGGCCAGGTGGAAACGGATGACGCCGGTTATATCGTTGCAGGGGAAAATTGCAGGACGAGTGTGGAGGGGGTATATGCCGCAGGGGATATCCGGACAAAAGCGCTGCGCCAGGTAGTGACAGCCGCTGCAGACGGAGCGAATGCAATAGCGGATATTGAAAAATATCTGGTCAGGAATGCAGAATAGGGTTGACGTGAAATTATTGATTTGTTATAATCACACTGTAAAAAAATGTAAATAATTTGTAACATAGAAGATAAAAATGTGTGATTTTGGAGGAGCGTATTTCATGAATTTTAATCGTAAAATTTCTCGTATGACCGCGTGCTGTGTAGCCGCAGCGATAACACTTGGCAGTGCACCTGCTGTAACCTATGCAGATATACCGGTAGCAGGGGCGCCTGCGATGACGTCGATTTCTTTGGAGCCAGAGAATGCTTTTACCAGTATATCGGCAGGCATATCGCAAAAGGTGGCTGATTGCGTGTCGGCGGCTGCAGTAGAAGCGGCCGGAGCCAAATCCGAATATGCGGATATTGCAATTGCTCAGGTGGACAACTATGTCAATGTCCGGGATGCTGCCGGGGAGGATGGCGAGATTGTAGGAAAGCTTTATAATAATTCTGCGGCAACTGTAGAAGCAACCGAAGGGGATTGGTACAAAATTACTTCCGGCAATGTTACCGGTTATGTAAAAAGCGAATTTGTAGTTTGCGGAGACGAAGAATTGGCCAAAGAAGTGAGTCGGCGTGTTGCGACCGTTCAGACGGAGACGCTGTTCGTCCGTACAGAACCGACGACGGATTCCGATGTATTGGGCATGGTTCCGGATCAGGAAGGATTGACGGTAACGGATGAATCCGTAAATGGATGGACAAAAGTTTCGATAGAAGAGGGAGAAGGTTATGTATCCAATGACTATGTGACCAAATCCATAGAATTTGTAACGGCAGAGTCAAAGGCGGAAGAAGAAGCGCGTTTAGCGCGGGAAGAAGCCGAGAGACAGGCGGCAGCGGCAGCGGCAGCAGAAAAATTGGCCGCCGCTAAATCCAAGAAAGGCTCTTCCGGTTCTGGCGGACGTTCGTCTGCACCGTCTGGATCCGGTGGAAGCGCAGTTGCTAATTATGCCTGTCAGTTTGTTGGCAACCCCTATGTATGGGGCGGTTCGAGTCTGACAAACGGCGCAGACTGTTCCGGGTTCGTTATGGCGGTATATGCGGCATTTGGCGTAGGACTTCCGCATTCTTCTTCCGCTATGTGCGGCGTTGGATATGGAGTCAGCGCATCGGATATGCAGCCCGGCGATATCATCTGTTACAGTGGACATGTTGCCATTTATGTGGGCAATAATACAATTGTACATGCCAGCACAGAGGCGACCGGCATTAAATATACATCGCCAGCCAATTATAAACCGATTATAGCCGTACGTAGGATTTTCTAAAATCACATACATACATAAATGCAACCCATCTTCTTATGACATATGAGAAGATGGGTTTTTCTAATGTCATAGAAAAGACCTTGCTGATGCGAAGTGTGTAAGTATCTGACTTTCTTATGAAACAAAATCCTTACGGGTTGCCAAGCGTCAATGAAGCTTGTTCGGCGACGACCGAAACGGAGTGTAGAGGATGCGCACTGCGCCCAAAAGGAAAATGACTGCGTTGGATGGTAGAAGATGATCTTGGAAAATGAAAGATAAAAATAATTTCCTGCAAGAATCTTTTTTGACTGTCGGAAATTGAAATTAGGCATAATGCACAAAATGTCAAATAATGTCAAATCATACCAACAAAGGTCGAAATGGAATGTGGAATGTTGTGGAAAGTTATCCACGAAAAAAAGTCTGAAAAACCAGAAGAAATGGAGTTATACACCAAGTTATCCACATTATCCACAAAAATAGACATAAAAAAATGAAGTTATTCACTGGAAAATAAGAACATATGTTTTGTTACTTTGCAATAAACTTGACAGGAGGCGAAAAAACAGGAGAAAAGATATTGACATTTCAAATGTGCAAATATGAAGAAAAATAGCGAAAAAAGTCTGTTATTTGTCGAATGATACGACTTTTGGTCGCAACCGATTGGAAACCGAACTTGTGCAATTCCGTAAACAATGCTATACTTTTGTCAGAAATATACAGGAGGTTGACATGAGGGCGGAATTTGATATAACGTTAAGCGCCAGGGATATGTATCGTTTTAGTATGTATCATGCTTATACTGGAAGCCAGGGGATTGTCTCGATTGTAATATCGGCGTTTTGTTTTTTTGCAGCCTTTCGGACTTATGGTTATGTAGGGCAGCCGTATACCATACTTTATGCGGCGTTTGGGGTGTTATTCCTCATTTATATACCGTTCAATTTATATTTGCGTTCCAAACGGCAGATCTTGCTGTCGGAGGCTTTGCGCAATATGCTGCATTATGTGGTGGATGAACAGGGGATTCATACTTCTCAAAATGGGGCGTCGGCTGATTTGCCCTGGGAACAAGTGTATAAGCTGATCGTAACCGGCAGTCAGATCTTGATCTATAGTAACCGGGTCAATGCTTATATTATTCCTCGGAATCAGATAGCGGCAGAATATGAGGCGTTTTGCCGGATGGCAAAACAGAATTTGCCAAAATACAGATTAAAAATGAAATGAAAGGTATAGGATGCAGACAATATATGAGACATTTTCTCCGGAAGAGACGGCTGCTTTCGGCAGGCGCCTGGGCGAGCAGGCTAAGCCGGGGGATGTATATGCGTTAGTTGGAGATTTGGGCGTTGGCAAGACGGTTTTCATCCAGGGCATAGCGTCGGGACTGGGGATTTTGGAGCCTGTATGCAGTCCCACGTTTACCATTGTGCAAGTTTATGAAAGCGGAAGGATACCATTGTACCATTTTGATGTGTATCGAATTGGCGACATAGAAGAGATGGAAGAAATTGGATATGAAGATTATTTTTATGGCCGCGGTTTGGCTATGATTGAGTGGGCGGATCTGGTGACAGAGCTGCTTCCGTCGCGCCATACCGTCATTACCATAGAAAAAGATTTGGAACAGGGTTTTGATTACCGAAGGATCCGGATGGAAGAGGTGGGGATATGAAAATATTGGCGGTTGACAGCTCCGGTCTGGTGGCAAGTGTGGCGGTCGTCCAAGATGAAAATTTGTTGGGGGAATTTACCGTAAATTATAAAAAGACGCATTCCCAAACGCTGCTTCCAATGCTGGATGAGATGGCTAAAATGATAGAATTGGATTTGCAAACCCTGGACGCCATTGCCGTTGCGCAGGGGCCTGGGTCTTTTACCGGATTGCGAATAGGTTCCGCAACCGTAAAAGGTTTGGCCCTGGCATTGGAGAAGCCAATTGTCGGGATTCCGACTGTGGACGCTCTGGCGTATAACTTATGCGGGCATCGGGACGTCGTCTGCCCGTTGATGGATGCCAGACGGGGGCAGGCATATACCGGACTATATCAGTTTGAAGGCAATCGGATGCAGATTTTAAAAGAACAGTGTGCAGTAGATATTCATACGATCCTGACGGCAATCAATGAGATAGGCAGACCTGCGGTATTTTTGGGAGATGGCGTGCCGGTGTTTGCTCCTTTTATAGAAGAGCAATTACAGGTTCCATGGACATTTGCGCCGCCTCATCTAAATAAGCAGCGGGCAGGCGCAGTGGCGGCGTTGGCCAGGCAATATTATACGGAGGGAAAAGCAGTTTGCGCTGCCGAGCATAAACCCGAATATTTAAGACTTTCGCAGGCGGAGCGGGAACGTATGGAGCGTGGACATGTTTGAGATCAGGGAAATGACGCAAGCAGATCTGACTCAGGTAGCGGCTCTTGCAGCGTCATTGTTTACACAGCCCTGGAACAAACAGGGGTTTGCGGAAGCGCTTCCAATGGATAATACCTGTTTTTTAATCGCGGAAAAAGAAGGTATGATTTTAGGATATTGCGGTTTGTATATGGCGTTGGACGAAGGTGAGATTATCAATATTGCTGTCCGGGCAGATTCACAGCAGCAAGGCATAGCGGATCAATTGTTAAAAGCCGTCCTCAAAGAGGGAAAAAGAAACGGCGTAGAGCGTTTTTTTTTGGAGGTTCGCGTATCCAATATCGGAGCTATCCGGCTTTATGAAAAAAATGGGTTTCACAAGCAGGGAGTTCGTAAAAATTTCTATCGCAATCCCTGCGAGGACGCCTATGTCATGAATCGGATGGATGAAATAAAATAAATAGTTAGGAGTTATTATGTTAGAAGTATGTTTACTTGGAACTGCAGGCATGATGCCGTTGCCGCACCGCTGGCTGACTGCATGCTTAGCGAGATATAATGGGAAGGGGTTGTTGATTGATTGCGGGGAAGGGACGCAAATTGCAATGAAAGAGCAAGGGTTTAGCTTTAAACCGATAGACGTGATCTGTTTTACGCATTTTCATGCAGATCATATCAGCGGATTGCCAGGCTTTCTTTTGACCATGGGAAATGCGGAACGGACAGAGCCTTTGACCATAATCGGTCCTAAAGGCCTGGAGAAAGTTGTAGGGGCGCTCAGGATGATTGCCCCGGAATTGCCGTTTGCAATCCGATATATAGAGCTTCAGGACAATACGGCGGATTTGGAAGTGGCCGGATATCATATCCATGCCTTTCGGGTCAATCATAATATCCTTTGTTATGGATATAGTATTGAAATACCAAGAGGCGGAAAATTTTATGTGGAGAAAGCCATGGAACATGAAGTGCCAAAACAGTGCTGGAACCGTCTGCAGCATGGACAGTCGGTTTGGGATAACGGAAATTTTTATACGCCGGATATGGTGTTAGGACCGCCCCGGAAAGGTATTAAGCTTACCTATTGTACGGATAGCAGACCGACCGAAGGGATTGCCGCTGCCGCTGCCGGTGCGGATTTATTTATTTGCGAAGGAATGTATGCCGAAGAAGAAAAGCTGGCAAAGGCCAGACAATATAAACATATGACCTTTTATGAAGCGGCTGCATTGGCCAAAAAGGCGGGCGTAAAAGAACTTTGGCTGACGCATTTTAGTCCGTCGTTAGTACGCGCCGAAAGCTATATGCCCAAAGTGCAAGCGATTTTTGAACCGGCAAGCCTGGGGTTTGACGGAAGAGGCATCGAATTGGATTTTAAGGAGGAGTAGCCATATGAAAATGATCAGGAACCTTATTATTGGACTTTTATGCATCAGCTTGGTGGTCGGGTATTATTATTATCTGTCCAATCGAGATGCATCGTCAGAGGAAGACGACTTGACAGAAGTGCAGAAAGTAGTTTTAAAAGATCTGTCCGATAAGTCGTATCCTGCCACCCCAAGAGAAGTGATAAAATTCTATAACAGGATTCTTTGTTGTTATTATAATGAGGAGTATACGGATGAGGAGTTCCATCAACTGGCGGATCAGGCTATGGAGCTGATGGATCAGGAATTGCTTGACAACAATCCGGCAGAGCAATATTATCTGCGCGTGGAGGCGGAGGTAGAAAGCTACCGTGAAAAAAACAGGACGATTAACAATGCGTCTGTATGCGATACCAATGAGGTGAAATATATAACGCGCGACAGCGCGGAGTTGGCCTATGTGTCCGCTTCTTATTTTGTAAGGGATACGGATGGCTTTGCAAAGAGCGCTCAAAATTATGCATTGCGTAAAGATGAAAGTGGAAAATGGAAAATCCTCGCATTTGAATTAAAAGAAGGAGCGGTTGAATAACATGAACCAGCAACAAGGCATCCGTATTCTGGCAATTGAAACTTCCTGTGATGAAACTGCGGCCGCAGTCGTTGTAGACGGACGAGAGGTGCGATCCAATATTATTTTTTCCCAGATTGCCCTGCATACGCTCTATGGCGGCGTAGTTCCGGAGATTGCATCCAGGAAACATATAGAAAAAATCAATCAGGTGATAACAGAAGCATTGCAAAAGGCGGAAATGACGCTGGATGATATAGATGCAATCGGGGTGACCTATGGCCCGGGTTTAGTAGGCGCACTATTGGTGGGCGTGGCCGAGGCAAAAGCCATCGGTTATGCAAAAGGCATTCCTTTGATTGGCGTACATCATATCGAAGGGCATATCAGCGCCAATTATATCGAGGATAAAGATTTGGAACCTCCGTTTTTATGTTTGATTGTTTCCGGAGGCCATACGCATTTGGTTCATGTGCTCGATTATGGAAGCTATGCGATATTGGGCAGGACAATGGATGATGCGGCAGGCGAAGCGTTTGATAAAGTGGCGCGCGCCATCGGCTTGGGTTACCCGGGGGGGCCTAAAATTGAAAGCGTAGCCAGACGAGGGAGGTCGGACGCCATCGCATTTCCAAGAGCCAGTATTGCAGGCGAGGGATATCATTTTAGTTTTAGCGGGATGAAGTCTGCCGTACTCAATTACCTAAACAGCTGTCAAATGAAAAGAGAAGCGATTGTACAGGAAGATGTTGCGGCTTCATTTCAGCAAGCGGTCATAGACGTATTGACGGGCAATGTCATTCGGGCATTGGAAGAAACAGGCGTTAAAAAATTTGCGCTTGCAGGCGGAGTGGCATCCAATCAGACACTGCGGAATGCCTTGGCGGCTGTCTGCGGTTGTCGGGATGTGGCTTTTTATTGTCCGTCGCCGGCTCTTTGCACGGATAATGCGGCGATGATTGGCGCGGCGGCTTATTATAATTATCGAGCGGGCGTGCGATCGGGTCTGGATTTAAATGCCGTTCCAAATTTAAAATTGGGGGAAAGATAATGTATGAAAGAAAAAATTACGGCTATCATACTGGCAGGGGGAAGCGGAAAACGGATGGGGGGAACCGAAAAGAAACAATATATGTTATTGGCTGGTAAACCGCTCCTGTACTATGCATTAAAGACGTTTCAGGAAAGCTGCGTAGATGAAATTATTTTAGTGGCAAATGAGCAGGAATATTGCCGCCGTGAACTGATAGAGCCATATGCCTTTGATAAAGTCAGGAATATTGTGGCCGGAGGAAAAGAACGGATGGATTCTGTTTATGCCGGCCTATTAGCGGCTAAGGGATGCAGTTATGTTTTGATTCACGATGGGGCTCGTCCGTTTTGTACCCTGGAAATGATAGAAGCGTCGATAGCGGCAGTGCAAAAATATCAGGCATGCGCTGTAGGAGCGCCGGCAAAAGACACGATTAAAATTGCCGACGATCACAATTTTGCCATTCAAACCCCCAGGCGCAGCGCTGTTTGGCAAATGCAAACCCCGCAGACATTTTCCTATCCTCTGATTTTTTCTGCTTATCAGGAGATATGCCAAAAACGGCCAGAGGGCATCACAGACGATGCCATGGCGATTGAATATGGACAGGATGTAAAAGTAAAATTGATTTTGGGCAGTTATGCGAATATCAAAATTACGACGCCGGAGGATATGACGATTGCAGAGGCGCTTTTGCGTATCCGACAAAAAAATTAAAAAAATTAAAAAAAAGATTGACAAACAGATGGAAATGGTGGTAGAATCAATTTTGCGCTGATTGATATCGCGTTTGTAAAATTTTGGAGAAGTATCGAAGTGGTCATAACGAGGCGGTCTTGAAAACCGTTTGTCCG
>CAOJLW010000082.1 GCA_948438565.1 uncultured Lachnospiraceae bacterium
AGTGCTTAAGATTTTTCTTAGGAATCAGGGTGGTATCACGGAGTTATTCGTCCCCGAATGGAGGGGAGGGTAGCTCTTTTTTTTCTGATTTGAACTAATATAGCAAAAGGAGGAGTCTGTATGAAGGAAAAATTGCAGAGGATCAAAGAAGAAGCAATGAGAAAAATCGAAACATCGGGTGATTTGACAAAGTTAAATGACGTCCGTGTAGCGATATTAGGCAAAAAAGGGGAACTGACAGCCATTTTAAAAAGCATGAAAGATATCCTGCCGGAAGAACGTCCGGCTTTTGGTCAGCTGGTCAATGACGTCCGAACAGAAATTGAAAGAAAACTAGAGGAGGTAAAGGCGGCTTTAGAGGCAAAGGAACTGGAAATACGTTTACAGACCGAAGAGATTGACGTGACGCTGCCGGCCAAAAGAAACCGAGTTGGCCACAGGCATCCCAATACGATTGCATTGGAAGAGGTGGAACGTATTTTTATCGGTATGGGCTATGAGGTTGTGGAAGGGCCGGAAGTAGAGCTGGATTATTATAATTTTGAAGCGTTAAATATCCCGGAAAACCATCCGGCCAAGGATGAACAGGATACGTTTTATATCAACGACGATATTGTGCTGCGCACCCAGACTTCTCCGGTACAGGTACGCCAGATGGAACAAGGGCAGCTTCCTATCCGGATGATTGCGCCGGGACGCGTGTTCCGTTCGGATGAGGTGGATGCAACGCATTCTCCGTCTTTTCATCAAATTGAAGGGTTAGTGATTGATAAGCAGATTACGTTTGCCGATTTAAAAGGCACGTTGGAGGAGTTTGCCAGAGAACTGTTTGGAACGGACACCAAGGTAAAGTTCCGGCCGCATCATTTTCCGTTTACGGAGCCAAGCGCGGAAGTGGACGTGACGTGTTTTAAATGCGGCGGTAAGGGCTGCCGTTTCTGTAAAGGCAGCGGCTGGATTGAGATTTTAGGATGCGGAATGGTGCATCCGCGGGTATTGCGTATGAGCGGCATCGATCCGGAGGAATATTCCGGGTTTGCGTTTGGCGTTGGTTTGGAGCGGATTGCGCTTTTAAAATATGAAATCGACGATATGCGTCTCCTTTATGAGAATGACGACAGATTTTTAAAACAATTCTAAGGCAGGGAGGAAAGAGTATGAATACATCGTTTGCATGGATCAAAGCATTGGTTCCGGGACTGGATGCTATTACGGAACAGGAATATATGGACGCTATGACTTTATCCGGTTCCAAGGTAGAAGGCTACCGCAGGCTGGACGCGGATTTGGATAAAATTGTAGTTGGGCAGATTCGAAAAATCGAACGTCATCCGGACGCGGATAAGCTGATTGTATGTCAGGTGGATATTGGAGAGGGACAGGAATTGCAGATTGTAACGGGCGCTCCTAACGTATCGGAAGGCGATAAGGTTCCAGTCGTATTATCCGGCGGAAGGGTAGCCGGCGGTCATGACGGCAATCTGACGCCCGGCGGGATAAAAATCAAAAAAGGGAAGCTGCGAGGCGTACCGTCTGACGGCATGATGTGCTCGATTGAAGAGCTGGGATCCAATCGGGATATGTATCCGGAAGCGCCGGAGTTTGGCATTTATATTTTTGAACCGGATGTCAAAGTCGGAAGCGACGCAGTTGCGCTGTTAGGACTGCATGACGCGGTATTTGAATATGAGATTACGTCAAATCGAGTGGATTGTTTTTCGGCGCTTGGAATTGCCCGAGAAGCCGCCGCAACGTTCCGGAAAGAGTTTTGCCCGCCTCAGGCTCTGAAAACCGGAAATTCTGAAAATGTGGAGGATTATATTCAGGTATCGATCAAAGACAGCGATTTATGCTCCCGTTATACGGCAAGGGTAGTCAAGAACATCCGGCTTGCTCCATCGCCAAAATGGATGCAGAGACGTCTGGCCGCGCAGGGAATCCGTCCAATCAATAATTTGGTGGATATTACCAATTATGTGATGGCCGAATACGGGCAGCCGATGCACGCATATGATTTGGATACGATTGCAGGGCGTGAAATTATTGTCAGGCGCGCGCAGCAAGGAGAGACGTTTGTCACGTTAGACGGGCAGGAACGGAAACTGGATGAAAGCGTTCTGATGATTTGCGACGCCGATAAACCGGTCGGCATTGCCGGTATTATGGGCGGCGAAAATTCTATGATTACGGATCAGGTTCATACGATGTTGTTTGAAGCCGCCTGCTTTGATGGGACGAACATCCGCCTTTCCAGTAAAAAAATCGGACTGCGTACTGACGCGTCCTCTGTGTTTGAAAAGGGATTGGATCCCAATCTGGCGCTGGAAGCTATGAATCGCGCCTGCCAATTGATCGAAGAGTTTGGCGCAGGCGAGGTGGTCGGCGGCGTCATAGATGTTTATCCAGTCAAAAAAGAAGGTAAAAGGATTCCGTTTGAGCCGGAAAAATATAACCGCCTGTTGGGGACGGAAATTTCCGCCGAAAAGATGTTAGAATATTTTGGTCGTCTGGAGCTTGGGTTGGATCAAGAGACGAATGAAATTTTAATACCTTCGTGGCGTCAGGATTTGGAATGTGACGCGGATTTGGCGGAAGAAGTGGCCAGATTCTTTGGATACGACAATATTCCGACGACATTGCCAACTGGGGAAGCGACTACGGGTAAACTGTCGTTTAAGCTGCGGATCGAAGAAGTGGCCAGGGATGTTGCCGAATTTTGCGGATTTTCACAGGGGATGTGCTATTCGTTTGAAAGTCCCAAAGTATTTGACAAACTGCGGATCCCAAAAGATTCCAAATTGCGGGAAACCGTAACGATTTCCAACCCGCTGGGAGAGGATTTTAGCATTATGCGCACGCTTCCGCTGCATGGAATGCTTTCTTCATTATCTACGAATTTTAATCGTAGAAATAAAGACGTTCGTTTATATGAGCTGGGCAATATCTATCTGCCTAAACAGGTTCCGGTGACCGAGCTTCCCGAAGAACGTATGCAGTTTACGTTGGGGATGTATGGAGAAGGGGATTTTTATACCTTAAAGGGCGTAGCCGAAGAATTTTTATCCAAAATTGGCATGAATGAAAAACTGCGGTACGATCCAAACGCAGACAGGCCGTATCTGCATCCAGGGCGTCAGGCCAATATGGCGTATCGTGGCTCCGTGATTGGATATCTCGGGGAAGTGCATCCGTTAGTGGCGGCAAATTACGCGATCAAAGGCCGCGCGTATGTGGCTGTGTTTGATATGCCGGAAATAGAAACATATGCAAGCTTTGACCGCAAATACCATGGGATCGCCAAATTCCCGGCGTCTGTCCGCGATATCAGTATGGTGGCGCCAAAGGATATTCTGGCGGGTGATATCGAGACGGTATTTGATCAAAACGGCGGGCCGTATCTGGAAAGTTATGCGTTATTTGATATTTATGAAGGGAGTCAGATTCAGGTGGGATATAAGTCCATAGCCTATTCTCTGACATTCCGCGGCCTGGAAAAGAATTTGGAAGAGGCGGATATCGTCCATGCGATGGAGAAGATTTTACAGGAGCTCAAAGTGATGGGAGTGACGCTGCGGGAAGGGTAGTCTTTGGGTTCGGACGCTATTTGGGTGCTTCTGCTGGCTGATATCCGTTACTCCAATATCTTCCAGACTTTAATTTTAAAAATTCTATCACAGATACGATTGAAAAAAATATCCCTATGTGTTATAATCGACAGAAAGGTTTTATAAATTTTATATTGAAAGGACTAGAAGATATGAAAGAGAAAGGAAGAGTTTTATGCAATCGGGCGGCAAGCTTGGCGCTTGCGGTCATGTTGATGGTCTCTGCCTTCATGGTGGCAGCGCCGTTTCAGGTTTCTGCGTCTGAACGCAGCTTCCAGGGTTCGGGGACGTCGAGCGTTACGATTTCAGACGCGCAGTGCTCATTTGCCCAGGGGGGAGATCCGCAATGGATCCGTTTTACGCCGCAGGAAACAGGCTATATCTCCATTACAGCCAAGAAGGCAACCGTACAGGAGTATTCGGACGGTTTTATTACGTTATGTGACGCTTCCAAACAGGTTTTGGACGCGACGCGCGATATCTATACGACCGCGTATCAGGGTTCCAAATATTCCACAGTTACCTATGGCGTAAAAAAAGGCGTAACATACTACTTTAAGGTGGAGAGCGCAGCCGGCGTTACATTAAAAGCAACGGTAAAAGCAGTGAAGAAAAATGCCGGTACAAGCCGGGCAAAGGCAAAAACCTTAAAACAAAACAAAAAAGTAAACGGCGTGATTCTTGCAGGGGATAAGAAAGCGGACTGGTATAAGATCAATGTCAGCCAGAGCAAAAAAGTGACTTTGAGTTTTTCTGTCAAGACCAACGGCTGGGAAGGCAATTCTCAATTTGCAACAGATGGGATTCAGTTTTCCTTCTATGACGCCAACGGCAAAAAAGTGACGCCGGATGCGTCCGACGTACTGACCAAGATCCAGAATAAAGGAAGCGCTATTTATTATTCCGTGGATTCGGACGGCGGAAAAAAATCCAAAAAAGCCGGCCTTGCGCCAGGAACCTACTATATTAAAGTAGAGCGTTCCAATGCGGCTTCTTCCGGATTGTATTCCTTGAAATGGAAAATGTCCTAACGATAATTTTTTTTATAAAAATTATAATAAACCCCAAAATGTCATATTGAAAGGAGCATAAGTTATGCAAAACAAAACACACAGTCTATTTAACAAAGCCGTAAGCCTTGTGCTTGCAATCATGATGGTATTTTCCGTGATTTCCGTTATGCCGGAGAAGGTAAGCGCAGCTGAATTTAGTTTCAAAGGTTCCGGCACATCGAGCGTTACGATTGCGGATGCACAGAGTTATGTTTTTACAGGCGATTATAACTGGATTCAGTTTAAAGCGAAAGCAGACGGTTATGTGCAGTTTTCCATTGCGTGCGCATCTGCGCTTGACAATTATTCAACAGGCGGCTGGATGCTTTGCAATAGCAGCCGTACGCAGATTAGCACCTATGATAAATTTGACACAAGTAGCACAGACGCATTTTTGAAGAATAATGTATACGGCGTTCAGAAGGGTAAAACCTATTATTTGCGTGTGTTAAATGATTTGGGCGTAACCGTTACCGCTAAATTTACGGCTGTAAAGGAAAATAGCGGCAGCAAGAAATCCAAAGCAAAAGATATCAAAAAAGGCAAAACCGTAAAAGGAACGATTGCAGCCGGTACGAAAAAAGCGGATTGGTATAAATTCAAATTGACCAAGACACAGACAGTAAAGGTTAGTTATGCGGCAAAGACCAACAAAGAGATACGGATTACTTTATATGAAGGCAGCAGGAATATGGGTTATGTGAGAATGGGTTATGAGAGTTCTAAAAAGGAATCGACCTATATCGTAAATGCTTATACGAAAAAGAAAACAAAGGTAAAAGCCGGCACTACATATTATGTAAAGGTTGAGCCAATGGATTCCAATTCTTCCGGTTATTATACTTTTAGCTGGAAATAAACAAGACAGGCCATCCTAGATGGGTGATATACGTGATGATAAAAAGGTGGGCGTAAGCTCACCTTTTTATAACGTGTGTTTGAAAATTGTTTTCTGTCGGATATGCGTTTCATGGAATGGGAGGAACAGGTGATGGGAATGAATTTTCAAACACGCACTAGTCAACGGCCTTGTTATCTGCTATAATATAAAAAAATGTCAGAAAAGAGAGGTAACTATGGGGAACGGTATCAAATATTGGAAAAAAATAGGGGCTGCTTTGTGTTGCGTTATCCTGTTGGTGGGGATAATTCCGGTTCCGGTATTGGCGGCAAAGAGCTTTAACCAGACCAAGAAAGTGACAATTACCGAACAAAAGGATTACATCCATACACAAAAATATACCTGGATTAAATATAAGGCTCCGGGTAATGGGTATATTACCGTTACGGCCAAAAAGGCAAAAAACGCGCCGTCTGTTGAAGAGGGAGAGAATGTGCAGGACGAAAGCGCTTCGTTGGCAACCGGGATGCTGCGGCTGTATGATTCAAAAAAGAAAACGTTGCTTTCCGGTGAATGCCAATACAATACCGCGGGGGCAGCCGAAGCCAATGCCATGACTTATGGAGTCAAAAAAAACGCCACCTATTATTTTCGGGTCGAAGCGCAGGGAGCGGTGACATTGAACTGTAAGTTTAAGAAGGTCAATGACAAAAGCGGAAGCACGAAAGCAAAGGCGAGGCAGATTCAAAAGAATCAATTGGTCAAAGGAATTCTTGCGGCTGGCGATCAGACCGCAGACTGGTATAAGATTACGATTGGCCAGAAGCAGGTTCTGCATCTGTTTTATGCCGGAAATGTCAATAATCAGATTCAATTCACTTTTTCAGGGGATTACCTCAATACGGCGGTACGATATGTGACACAGGGCAATACCAATGAAAATTATACCTATTCGCTGGAACGATTACAGCCAGGGACTTATTATGTCAAGGTGGAAAATTGTAATAAACAATCTTCTGGATATTATACCTTAAGATGGCAATAAAGATTTAAGAAAAAATTAAGTCCTCTGTACAAAGGATGTGCTATACTGAGAGTACAAGGTTTACATATGGAGGAATATTTATGGGAAAACGCTATCAAAGTTTTTTGTGTTTGGCGGCTCTTGTAATTTTGTGTTTGCTGCCACAGAAAACGTTTGCCAAGGATCGGGAAGTGGATTTCAACAAAACCAAGACCGTTATGATCACACAAGAGGAGTGTTATGCCGTATCCGGTGATTACACATGGCTGAGATATCAGCCTTCTGCGGATGGTTATCTGACCTTGCAGGCATTGGATGCATCGGATGTGACAGGCTCCTCCAAAGGCTATCTTGCCCTCTATAATAGTACCAAATCCAGAGTTTTGTCATCGGCTTCTATTTTTTATAACACCGTCCATACGGATAATGCTTATTGGCATAAATTTATTTTTGGTATGCAGAAAGGGCAGATCTATTATATTCGGGTCAAAGGAGATAATGCGGTTCGTTTTTCGCGGACTTTTACCAAAACGAACGATAAGTCCGGTTATTCCAGACTGAAAGCTGCAACGTTGAAAAAAAATAAGACCAAGACGGGATTAATCCCGGCAGGCGTTACGAATACAGATTGGTACCGGGTGAAGCTGACCAAAAAACAAAAGCTCCGGCTCCATTATGTAGCCAGGACGAACGGCAGTTTTCGGATTTCCGTTTATTCGGGCAAAGATCAGATTGCAGGCTGGACCATCCATAATACGGCCGGACAAAAGCTTACGGTCTGTCAGCGAACACAGTCGACGACAAAATCAACGACAAAGATAACCGGGATGAGTCCGGGTACCTATTATATTAAAATAGAACGTGCCAATGCGACTTCTTCCGGCTATTATAAAATAAAATGGAATTGAGATGGGGACATGGATGTAAGAGATTTTTCATATGATCTGCCAAAGAGCCTGATTGCTCAGGACCCTCTTGAAGATCGCTCTGCTTCCCGGCTGATGGTATTGGACAGAGTGTCCGGAAAAACGGAGCGCCGTCAGTTTTCCGATATTGCGGCATATCTGCATCCGGGGGACTGTCTGGTGATCAATAATACCAAGGTGATTCCCGCGCGTTTATTTGGCAGTCGGGAAGATACGGGAGGCAAAATAGAACTGTTGCTGTTAAAGCGTAAAAAGGATGATATCTGGGAAGTTTTAGTCAGGCCAGGCAAGAAGGCAAGGGTGGGAGCCAGGCTTTGTTTTGGGGACGGAATCTTAACGGGCGAAGTGCTGGAAGTCGTAGAAGGCGGGAACCGTCTGATTCAGTTTGCCTATCAGGGTATTTTTGAAGAAATTCTGGATCAGTTGGGGCAGATGCCCTTGCCGCCTTATATTACGCATCAGCTTAAGGATAAGGGGCGCTATCAGACCGTCTATGCCAAGTATGACGGTTCCGCTGCGGCGCCGACGGCAGGCTTGCATTTTACGCCGGAGCTTTTGGCACAGATACAAGGTATGGGGGTGCACATTGCGGAAGTAACTCTGCACGTAGGTCTTGGCACATTCCGTCCGGTAAAGGAAACCGATATTTTAAAACATCATATGCATGAGGAATATTTTGAAATCGGAGAAGAAGCGGCGGATTTGATCAATCGGGTTAAAGCAAACGGCGGCCGAGTCGTTGCGGTGGGTACGACCAGTACGAGGACGTTGGAATCCGCTGTGGACGAAGCGGGGCGTTTACAGGCAAAGTGCGGATGGACGGATATCTTTATCTATCCAGGATACCGGTTTCGAATGATTGACAGTCTGATTACAAATTTTCATCTGCCTGAATCCACGCTTTTAATGCTGGTGTCTGCTTTTGCAGGCAGAGAGCAGGTTTTGGCAGCATATGGTGAGGCGGTGAAAGAACAATACCGTTTTTTTAGTTTTGGAGATGCGATGCTGATTTATTAACGCTGTTTTCGTACATTGGCAAACAAGAGGAAATTGAAAAAAGGCTGGGGAGTAGGATTTCCCAGCCTTTTGTGATACCTCAGGATATCGAAATAGGAGAGCTGTATTTTTAGGAAGATCATAACGATGAATACAGGAAAAAAACTGTTGCAGTTAAGCGGTAAGTCCATCAGTTTGATTGGAATAATTAAAATATTATAAAGTGATACAAGTATTGTAGAAGAGAGAACAAGAAACGTTTTCATCCATATTCTATTTGTGGTTGGAAAATAAAAATATCCGGCAAAAAGATTCTACAAAATAGAGATATTTGTTTATTATTGAAAAACATATTATTTCGGGACTTGGAGAAATAGATATGGCGGAACTCAACGAAACGATGATTCAACGTTTGTTAAACATGAAATTAAAAGAAGGGCGTTTGAATGGAGCCGGAGGGTTCAGTCATGCCTATGTAAAAAATATATCGTTGGTGATACAGTCCGCGGTTCGGTGTGCTGTTATGCAGGATTACTGTCAACCATGGAAAGCTTCGATTTACAAACCATCAGAGAATAAAAGGGATTTACTGATTTTAGCAAAAGAAGAGTTGAAAACAATATCCACTTTCTGTATCCGTTTCCCGTCCATCTTTTCCGGCGCATGGACTATGATTTTTTTGATAAATTCATTGACGATTGCGGG
>CAOJLW010000083.1 GCA_948438565.1 uncultured Lachnospiraceae bacterium
CTTTGGATGCGATCCGCGCGGCCAGCGTGGAAGAATTGGCCGAGACGCCTTCCATGGATATAAAATCTGCAAAAGCCGTATACCAACATTTTCATTCGGTTGATGATGGGCGCTAAGTATGCTATACTATAAAATACCAATTATGCATAAAAAAGGAGAGGATTTTGTATGGAAGGTGTCAGCGTAGAAAAGATTATAAAAAAACTGGAACTCAAAAATTTTACCGAAGGTCTTGAGATTAAGGAACGCCGCATTACGATTGCCGATGTAAACCGTCCGGCGTTGCAGCTCAACGGTTTTTTTGAGCATTTTGAGCAGTCGCGCGTTGAGATTATCGGTATGGTGGAGTATGCCAATCTGCAAAAAAAGACAGAGGAAGAACGAAAGGCGTTATATGAGGGGTTTTTGTCCTACGACATTCCGTGTATTATCTTTTGTCGCGGTTTTGAGCCGGATATGATGTTTTTGGATACGGCGAGGCGCAATGGGATTCCGATTCTTGGCACGGAACGCGCGACGTCGGACTTTATGGCGGAGCTGATTTCTGTGTTGACAGAGGAATTGGCGCCTTGTATTACGATTCATGGGGTGCTCGTGGATGTTTACGGCGAAGGCCTGATGATTATGGGGGAAAGCGGCATTGGAAAGAGCGAGGCCGCCTTGGAGCTGGTAAAAAGAGGGCATCGCCTGGTGACGGACGACGTAGTGGAGATCCGTAAAATCAACGATCATACGTTGGTCGGTACGTCGCCGGAGGTTACCCGGTATTTTATCGAATTAAGAGGCATTGGTATTATCAATGTCAAGACTCTCTTTGGCGTGGAATGCGTCAAGGAAAAACAAAATATCGACCTGGTGATTAAGCTTTCGGACTGGGAAAAAGGAAACGATTATGACCGCCTGGGCATGGAAGAAGAGTACACGGAGATTTTAGGCAATAAAATCGTCTGCCATTCGCTGCCGATCCGCCCGGGACGGAACCTCGCCGTGATCTGTGAGGCGGCTGCGGTCAACCATCGCCAGAAAAAGATGGGTTACAATGCCGCTCAGGAATTATACCGACGTGTACAGGCAAACCTGATGAAGGGCAGCGAAGAAGAATAAAAAGATATTAGAAAGGGCGGCAGCTATGGAAAACAAAAATGCATGGGAAAAATATGACGAAGGGGATAAACGGCAGCAGGTGATGGATTTTGCGGAGGAATACCGGCAATTCCTTTCCGCCTGCAAGACGGAGCGGGAATGTGTGCGTGAATTTACCGCGTTGGCCAAACAGGCCGGGTTTGTGGAGTTGTCCGAGCGGATCAAAAGCGGTGAACCGATAAAAGCCGGGGATAAAATCTATGTCAGCCATATGGGAAAAGCTATGGCGTTGTTTGTGATAGGCGAGCAGGACATCGAAGCGGGCATGAACATCCTGGGCGCGCACGTAGATTCCCCGCGCCTGGATTTAAAACAGGTGCCGTTGTATGAGGACAACCAGATGGCGATGCTCGATACGCATTATTACGGCGGGGTCAAGAAATACCAGTGGGTGACTCTGCCATTGGCTCTGCACGGCGTATTTGCCAAGAAAGACGGTACAGTGGTCGATGTCAATATCGGCGATCGTCCGGGTGATCCGGTCTTTGGGATCAGCGATCTTTTGATTCATTTGGCCAGTGAGCAGATGGAGAAAAAGGCCGCCAAGGCCATCGAAGGTGAAAAACTGGATATCCTGATTGGAAGCATCCCGAATCAAACCGGAGAAGGCAAGGAAAATGCCAAGGATACTGTAAAAGCAAATATCCTTCGGATTTTAGAGGAAGCCTACGGCATATCGGAAGAGGATTTCCTCTCCGCAGAAATTGAGGCGGTTCCGGCAGGCGAAGCCAGGGACTATGGGTTTGACCGCAGCATGATTATGGGATACGGACATGACGACCGTGTGTGCGCGTATCCGTCTTTTCGGGCGCTGCTGAATATGGAAGCGCCGGAGAAAACGGCCGTATGTTTGCTCGTAGATAAAGAGGAGATCGGAAGCGTGGGCGCTACCGGAATGCATTCCAGATTTTTTGAGGACGCCGTAGCGGAGCTCGTCCATTTACAGGGCGGCGACTGCGTATTGTCCGTACGCCGCGCCATGCGCAATTCCAAAATGCTCTCTTCGGACGTCAGCGCGGCCTATGATCCCAATTATCCGGAGGTGACCGAAAAACGGAATGCGGCTTATTTTGGAAAGGGACTGGTTTTCAATAAATATACCGGTTCACGCGGAAAGAGCGGTTCCAATGACGCAAATGCGGAATATATGGCCGAAATCCGCAATATATTAGACGGAAATCAAATTATGTTTCAGACGTCGGAGCTGGGCAAAGTGGATCAGGGAGGCGGCGGAACGATCGCATATATCCTGGCCAATTACGGTATGCAGGTAATCGACAGTGGAGTGGCGGTGTTAAATATGCACGCGCCATGGGAAATTATCAGCAAAGTGGATTTATATGAAGCATGGTTGGGGTATGAAGCATTTTTAAAAGAGGCATAGATAGAGCGTGGAACAGATACAAAATGAATTGGAACAGGTATTGGAAGAAGGACAGATCCTGCGTGACGAGCCGTTAAAAAATCATACGACATTCCGTGTCGGCGGCCCGGCGGATTTGTTTTTGACGCCGGATTCGGATCAGCTCTTACAGGTGATCCGAATTCTCTCCCGGCATCGGATCCCGATAACGGTGATCGGAAACGGCAGCAATCTTTTAGTGAGCGATCAAGGCGTTCGCGGTGCGGTGATTGAAATTGGCAGGCGGATGTCGGGCATTGCAGTCCAGGGGGAGTGTATATGCGCTCAGGCCGGCGCGCTGTTGTCCAAAGTGGCGCAGCAGGCATATCAAAGCGGCCTTTCCGGTCTGGAATTTGCGGCGGGCATTCCAGGCAGCATAGGCGGTGCCATTGTGATGAATGCCGGGGCATACGGCGGAGAAATGAAAGACATCGTAACGTTTGTAAAGGTTTTGAGCAGGGACGGTCAAATCCTAGAGCTGACCAACGGCCAGATGGATTTTGCATATCGGCATAGCTGCGTGGCCGCCAACGACTATTTGGTTTTGGAAGCGTCTGTTCGCTTAAGCAGGCGGGATCCGGAGAAAATTCGTCGGGAAATGGAAGAGCTTGGCCGGCAGCGCACGAGCAAACAGCCGTTAGAATATCCGAGCGCAGGCAGTACGTTTAAACGCCCGGAGGGTTATTTTGCGGGTAAGCTGGTCATGGACGCAGGCCTTGCCGGATTTTCGATCGGCGGAGCGCAGGTATCCACAAAGCACTGCGGCTTTGTGATCAACCGCCAAGATGCGACGGCGGCCGATATCCTGGCGGTGATACGTCATGTGCAGCAGACCGTCAGAGAACGGTTCGGGCAGGAATTAAAGACCGAAGTCAGACTTTTGGGGGAGTTTTCAGGTGATGGCTGAAAGAGCGCTAATACCAATGTAAGGGCGGGAGAGGTGGAATCGTGAAATTAGTTATTTTAACCGGTATGTCAGGCGCCGGAAAGAGTACGGCCCTAAAAATGATGGAAGATATTGGATTTTATTGCGTGGATAATCTTCCGGTTCCTTTGATTGAAAAATTTATTGAGTTGTCCGAGACAAGCAAAGAGGAACTGCAAAAATTTGCCATCGGGGTGGATATCCGAAGCGGCAATTTCTTTTCGGAGCTTCAGGAGGTGTTAAAGCGTCTGGACAAGGGCGGGAAAGCTCCGGAAATCCTCTACTTGGATGCGGAGGATGCGGCTCTGGTCAAACGCTATAAGGAGACGAGACGCAGCCATCCGCTTTCCGGAGGCGAACGGATTTGGACAGGGATTGCCGCGGAGCGGGCAAAGCTAGGATTTTTACGCGAGCGGGCGGATTATATTATCGATACCAGCCGGCTGTTGACCAGGGAGCTGCGGGCGGAGCTGGACAAGATCTTTGTCCGTCAGCAGGACTATAAGAGTCTGTTTATTACGGTCGTATCTTTTGGCTTTAAGTACGGCATTCCTGTGGATTCCGATCTGGTCTTTGACGTCAGATTTTTGCCCAACCCGTATTATGTGGAAGGGTTGCGCGCCAAAAGCGGCAATGACAAAGAGGTGCAGGATTATGTGCTGCAATTTAAGGAGGCCTATATTTTTTTGAGTAAGCTGACGGATATGGTAAATTTTTTAATCCCGAATTATATCATTGAAGGGAAAAACCAGCTCGTAATCAGTATCGGCTGTACCGGCGGCAAGCACCGTTCCGTGACGTTGGCCAACGAGCTGTATCGGCAGATTTCCGGCAATAACGAATATGGTTTAAAAATTGAACATCGGGATATAGAAAAAGATGCGTTGAGGAAGCAGGATGTCATTTTCGAGTAAAGTAAAAGCGGAATTGGCCAAACAGGTGGGAGCCAGCAGACATTGCCGGCTGGCCGAGCTGGCAGTGATTTTAGCCTGCTCCGGAAAGCTAAAAGCCAGGGATCAGGAGATCTGTCTTACGCTTGACACCGAGAATGGGTTGTTAAAAGAGAAATACACGATGTTGTTGTCGCTGTTGTTTGGAATTGATGAAGCGCCGGAGTGGATTTGCGGCGAGACTGCATTGCAGATTTTAGAAAGCGTAAAGATTTGGGACAAACGAAGCGGGCAGTTTTTTGATATGGAGACGGTGAATGGTATGCTGATCCAGCATTCCTGTTGCAGACGGGCCTTTATCCGGGGGGCGTTTTTGGCCGCTGGATCGATGAGCAACCCCAATAAGGCGTATCATTTTGAAATTGTATGCCGAAGCGTGCGGCAGGCAAAACAGATACAGGCTGCGATGAATCGGTTTGACGTGGATGCAAGAGTTGTGGCGAGAAAAAAAAATCAGGTGGTCTATGTCAAGGAAGGCGAACATATTGTCGATTTACTCAATATTATGGAAGCCCATGTGGCATTGATGGACTTGGAAAATGTCCGGATTGTCAAAGAGATGCGCAATTTTGTCAATCGGCAGGTCAATTGCGAGACGGCGAATATCAGTAAGACAGTCAACGCCGCCGTTCGGCAAATTGAGGATATTCTCTATATAAAAGGCAGGATGGGGTTGGACGCTCTGCCGGATCATCTGCGGGAAATTGCCTTGCTTCGTCTGGAATATCCGGATATGCCGTTAAAAGAGCTGGGGGCGTATTTAAACCCTCCGGTTGGAAAGTCCGGCGTCAACCACAGACTTCGGAAGATTTCGGAGCTTGCCGCAGAGCTTGGTAAAGTGCATTTGGACAAAAAAAGCCGACAGTCAGCAATGGAGTGAGGATACGATGAAAAAATTGTTGTTTATATTTAATCCATATGCGGGAAAAACGCAGATCAAAAATAAATTGCTGCAAATTTTGGATATTATGGTTGCCCAAGGGTATGAGGTGACGATTTATCCGACGCAGGCGCGATCAGATGCGTTTCGTTGGGTGCAGGAAAAAGCCGGAACATACGATCTTGTCGTTTTAAGCGGCGGTGACGGGACGTTAGACGAGGCAGTCGGAGGCATGATGCTCTCGGAGCATAAAGTTCCGATAGGTTACATACCCGCCGGCAGCACCAATGACTTTGCCAATTCGCTTAAAATTCCAAAGGATATGGTCAAAGCGGCAAAAATAGCGGTTTCCGGCAGACGTTTTGCCTGTGACGTCGGCGCGTTTAACGGCAAATCCTTTATTTATGTCGCGGCTTTTGGCATTTTTACCGCGGCGTCTTATAAAACTCGTCAGGAGTGGAAAAATATTTTGGGTCATGCGGCCTATTTTCTGGAAGGCGTCAAAAGCCTGTATGAAATTACTTCGTACTATATGCGGGTGGAATATGACGATATCGTGATTGAGGATGAATTTATTTTTGGCATGATAACAAATTCCAATTCGGTCGGCGGATTTAAAAATATGACCGGAAAAAATGTGCTTTTGGATGACGGCAAATTTGAAGTGACGCTGATCCGGCTGCCGAAAAATATCGTGGAATTGAATGAAATCCTGGCTTCCCTGACCAATTTAATTGATGATACAGAGTTGATCTATTCGTTTAAAAGCGATCATATTACCTTTTTCTCAGATGAGAAAGTTTCCTGGACCTTGGACGGTGAATTTGGCGGCAGCTACTTTGAAGTAACGGTTCAAAATATCCGGCAGGCGTTGGAATTTATGGTTCGGGAAAAATTGTGAGATTTAGGACTTTATTTTTAAAATAAATTAAGCTATACTATAAGAAATCAAATATAAGAAAAGGAGAGAATCATTATGTTAGTATCTGCAAAAGAAATGCTTGACAAAGCAAAAGCCGGCCACTACGCAGTAGGGCAATTTAACATCAACAACTTAGAGTGGACAAAGTCCATTTTAGCAACGGCTCAGGAGATGAATTCCCCGGTTATCCTTGGCGTATCCGAAGGCGCCGGTAAATACATGACTGGTTTTAAGACGGTTGCCGCTATGGTGAAAGCCATGATCGAAGAGATGGGCATTACGGTTCCGGTAGCATTGCATTTAGATCACGGTTCTTATGAAGGATGCTTAAAGTGCATCGAAGCAGGATTTTCATCCATCATGTTTGATGGATCCCATTATCCTATCGATGAAAACGTTGCCAAGACAACCGAATTGGTTAAGATGGCGCATGACAACAATATTTCAATCGAAGCGGAAGTCGGCGCAATCGGCGGCGAAGAAGACGGCGTAATCGGAAAAGGCGAGTGCGCGGATCCGCAGGAATGCAAATCAATTGCAGACCTTGGCATCGATATGCTTGCAGCAGGCATCGGCAATATCCACGGCAAATATCCGGAAAATTGGGAAGGCTTAAGCTTTGAGACCTTAGACGCAATTCAGCAGCTGACCGGCGAAATGCCGTTAGTGCTTCACGGCGGCACAGGCATTCCGGAGGATATGATCAAGAAAGCAATTTCCCTTGGCGTAGCTAAGATCAATGTAAATACGGAGTGCCAGCTCTCCTTTGCGGACGCTACCCGTAAATACATCGAAGCAGGCAAAGATCAGCAGGGCAAAGGCTTTGATCCCCGTAAATTACTGGCTCCGGGCGCAGAAGCAATCAAAGCGACCGTAAAAGAGAAAATGGAATTATTTGGTTCCGTAGGCAAAGCCTAAATCTGTAAAAATCACGAAAAAAGTTTATGTAATGCCGTAAAAGTTGTGTAAAACAGAAAAAGTGAAAAGGGGCTATTGCATTTTATTTTCGTATGGTGTATTTTATTAGCAAATAAAACGCTGATACACAGACGAACAAGGGTGTTCCACTTAGTTGGAATACCCTTTTTTCTTGGAATTGGCGTCTGTTGATAAAAAAGAGGAAAGGATGAATGAGGTATGGAAAAAAACGCTGGATACTATAATGTAGCTGATATTTTTGGAGAAAACGTCTTTAATGATGCGGTTATGCAAGAGAGACTGCCAAAAAAAGTTTATCAGAAATTAAAACAGATTATCCGTGGTGGAAAAGAATTGGATTTGGCGACCGCGGACGTGATTGCACATGAGATGAAGGAATGGGCAATTGAAAAAGGAGCCACCCATTATACGCATTGGTTCCAGCCATTGACTGGAGTCACCGCTGAAAAGCACGATGCGTTTATTACGGCGCCGATGGAGAACGGAAAAGTATTGATGAGTTTTTCCGGTAAGGAATTGATAAAAGGAGAGCCGGACGCTTCTTCTTTTCCGTCCGGAGGCCTGCGCGCAACCTTTGAAGCCAGGGGTTATACAGCCTGGGACTGTACTTCTCCGGCATTCGTACGGCAGGATGCGGCAGGGGCTACGCTTTGTATTCCTACCGCTTTTTGTTCCTATACGGGGGAGTCGCTCGATCAAAAAACGCCGCTTTTGCGTTCGATGGAAGCTGTCAGTGAACAGGCGCTTCGTCTGATCCGCCTCTTTGGCAATAAGACCTCGAAACGGGTAACGGCATCCGTTGGTCCGGAACAGGAATATTTTATCGTAGACAGAGAGAAATATTTAAAGAGAAAAGACCTGATTTTTACCGGACGTACGTTATTTGGCGCAATGCCTCCAAAAGGGCAGGAGATGGACGATCATTATTTTGGAATTATTCGGGAGCGGATTGCCGCATATATGAGGGACGTCAACAAAGAGCTTTGGAAACTGGGCGTATCCGCCAAGACGCAGCACAATGAAGTTGCTCCTGCACAGCATGAACTGGCTCCGATTTATGCGTCCGCAAACGTAGCGGTAGATCATAATCAATTGATTATGGAGACGTTAAAAAAAGTGGCGGGTCGTCATGGCTTACAGTGCCTTCTCCATGAAAAGCCGTTTGCTGGCGTTAATGGTTCCGGCAAGCATAATAACTGGTCGATTACGACAGACGACGGCATCAACCTGTTGGATCCGGGTGTGACGCCGCATGAGAATTTTCAGTTTTTATTGGTGTTGACCTGTATTTTAAAAGCAGTGGATATCCATGCCGATTTGCTCAGGGAAGCGGCTGCCGACGTCGGCAACGATCACAGACTGGGAGCCAATGAAGCGCCGCCTGCTATTATTTCCGTTTTCTTGGGCGAGCAGCTCGAGGATGTATTGATTCAGCTTATCAGCACCGGAGAGGCGACCCATAGCATTACTGGAAGTATGTTAGAGACAGGCGTAAAAACGCTCCCTGATTTTATGAAGGATGCGACAGACCGCAACCGTACGTCTCCGTTCGCGTTTACCGGGAATAAATTTGAATTCCGTATGATAGGCTCTCAGGATTCGATTGCCCAGCCAAACGTTGTGTTAAATACGATTGTGGCGGAAGCGTTTTCCGAAGCGTGTGATGTCTTGGAAAAAGCGGAGGATTTTGGACAGGCTCTGCATGATTTGATTAAAAAATATGCAACGGAGCACCAGAGGATTGTATTTAACGGCAATGGTTATTCCAAAGAGTGGGTGAAAGAAGCTCAGAGGAGAGGACTTCCGCATATTCGCTCTATGGTAGATGCCATCCCTGCGCTGGCTTCGGAAAAATCAGTTGCTCTTTTTGAGAAGTTCAACGTGTTTAATA
>CAOJLW010000084.1 GCA_948438565.1 uncultured Lachnospiraceae bacterium
CTGGTATTGGAAGAGATCCAGTATACTTTTTTATAAGTCGCCTTACTTGGCGTCGTCTTCGCTTTTAATTTTTCACTGGCTCCCTGTGACAAAACAAGGCTTGTTTTATTCACTGTCACCTTAGTAGCCGCTTTTACTTTATTTTTTACTTTTACAGTTACCGTCTTTTTGGCGGTTCCAGCCTTTGCCTTTACTGTAATTTTAGCAGTTCCGACTTTTTTTGCTGTGATCTTGCCGCTCTTGCTGACAGTGGCAACGCTTTTTTTGCTGCTGCTGTATGTCATCTTTTTATTGGACGCGTTATAGGGCGTAACGCCGTTCTTAAGCGTAACGCTCTTACCCTTCTGCATCACAAGCGTTGCAGCCGTATGGATTCGATCCACCCCTTGCTTTACCGTGATTTTACAGGTCGCCGTCACATTTTCATTGGTCTTTGATGTAACAGTAATCGTTGCCGTACCGATTGCTTTTGCCTTTACTTTTCCTTTTGAATTTACGGTAGCGACATCCGGATCATTTGATTCGTATGTAACTGCTTTAGAAGCCTTCTTGGGACTTACTGATTTTACCTTCAGGTTAAAGCTCTTTCCTACATACAACGTCTTTTTTGTAGCTGTCAGCGTAATTTTCTTTGCCGCAGCCGCATCAGTATCTGTCAATACCGATACCTTCTCATTGGTTGCCGCCCCTACGTGTGTCGGTACCACAAAAACGCTGGTACAGGTCACTACAAATGCAAGCAACAACGCTATGACTCGAGGCATTGTTTTTCTCTCCATGAGCCAAATCCTCCTTTAAATTTTGTATGAAACAATATCTAATCCTTTTTAGTTTACACGAAACAGCAAAAAAGTCAATCCTAATTTGCATTTTTTGCAACCCTGCAGCATTATATATTGTTCCTACTGATCATTATTGTATCTGATTGCCGGTATTTATGCAATACGCAATTCTTTCCAGCATATCTACATTAGAGTTTCCATACTTCGCTGTTATATTGTGCAATTGTCCGGTCTGAAGAAAAGAACCCGGCTTTGCTGATATTAGCCAGCATTTTTTTTGCCCATTCTCTGCGATTTTCATATTCCTTCAACGCTTTTTCCTTTTCTTCTATATAAGACTTCAAATCCAACAGCGTCATAAACCAATCTTTGGAAAGCAATTCCTTATAAAGCCGTCTTAAGCATTCCTCCTGGCCAAGGGTGAGCAGGGTATCGCTGACAATAAAATCTACCGCGCGCCGGATCTGCGGATCGTTTTCATAAAAATCCTTCGAGACATAATCCGCTTTTTCATAATGTTGGATCACGTCGTCGCTTGACTCTCCAAAGATATAAATGTTGTCCTGTCCCACCAGATCCGCGATTTCTACATTGGCCCCGTCCATGGTTCCAAGAGCTACCGCGCCGTTTAACATAAACTTCATATTGCTGGTGCCGCTGGCCTCTTTGGAAGCCAGAGAAATCTGTTCATGGATATCTGCCGCCGGAATTAATTTTTCAGCCAGAGTAACATTATAATTTTCGACCATGACAACCTTTAAATAAGGCGATACGTCCGGATCTTGATCAATTAACTGTTGCAGGCAGAGAATCAGATGAATGATATCTTTTGCAATCACATAAGCCGGCGCCGCTTTCGCTCCAAAAATAACCGTAATCGGCGTAGACGGCTTGACGCCGCTTTTAATTTCAAAATATTTATGGATGACATACAACGCATTCATCTGTTGGCGTTTATATTCATGCAGCCGCTTGATCTGGATATCAAAGATGGAGTCTCCGTTTAAAGCAATGCCCTGGGTACGCTCTAAATAATCCTTTAACTCTTCTTTACAGGCAATCTTAACCCCTAACAGACGATTTAAAACCATATCGTTATCCGCATAGGCCGCTAATTTTTCCAACTCCATGGCGTCTTTTTTAAAGCCTGGCCCAATCAGCTCTTCAATCAGAGAAGCAAGTCTGGGGTTACAGTGCAATAACCAGCGGCGGAACGTAATACCGTTTGTCTTATTGTTAAACTTCTCCGGATAGATTCTATAAAAATTATGCAGCTCGGAATTTTTTAAAATCTCCGTATGCAAATAAGCCACTCCGTTGACGCTATAACCATAATGGATATCGATATGCGCCATATGAACTCTGTTTTCATCATCGATGATATATACGGACTCATCGCGGTATCGCTTCATCACACGGTTATTGAGTTCATAAATAATCGGCATTAACTGCGGCACCGCTTTCTTTAGATAACGAACCGGCCATTTTTCCAGGGCTTCCGCCAAAATGGTGTGGTTGGTATAGGCGCAGGTCTTAGAAACAATATCGATCGCCTCGTCCATCAAAATGCCTCGCTCCATCAACAGACGGATAAGCTCTGGAATCACCATGGTCGGATGCGTATCATTAATTTGGATGGTCGCATACCGATAGAGCTCATGCAGGCTATGCCCTCTTTGCAATACCTCGTCTAAAATCAGCCGCGCACCGCTGCTGACCATAAAATATTGCTGATAAATACGAAGTATCTGCCCTTTTTCATCACTGTCGTCCGGATATAAAAACAAGGTCAGGTTCTTGGCCAAATCCTCTTTATCAAAATCAATGCCTTCCCCTTCCACAATACTTTCATCTATCGTTTCCACATCAAACAAATGCAGCTTTGTCGTACGGTTGCCATAACCGGTCACATCGATATCATACATCCTGGAATTTAAAGTAAAGCCGCCAAAAGAAATCGGATACACCGTATCGGTTTTGGTCAGCCAGCTTTCCTTTTCCATCCATGGATTGGGCGTCTCCTGCTGGAGGTTGTCCCGAAATACCTGTTTAAATAAACCATAGTGGTAATTCAGGCCAATGCCGTCTCCATTTAAGCCAAGGGTGGCAATGGAATCCAGAAAACAGGCCGCAAGCCTGCCAAGGCCGCCATTGCCCAAGGACGGCTCCGGCTCGATCGTTTCAATTTCACTCAGCTGCTTGCCATTTTCTGAGAGCAGTTTTTCCACATCATCATAAATGCCCAGATTAATTAAATTATTAGACAACAATTTACCAATTAAAAATTCTGCGGAGATATAGTAGAGTTTTCGCTTCCCTTGATTGCTTACCTTTTCTCCCGCCATCCTCTTTGTCATTTCCAGCAATGCATAATACAGCTCCTGATTGGTGCAGTCCCGAATGGATTTGCCGTATCTTGCTGTAACGATTTCAGCTAAATTCATATTCTCCTCCTCTGATTTTTCCATGATCACCTATAGGATCTATTATAGCTCCGCTTTTTTCATTTGTCTATGAGAAGTTTCAACAGATTCCATAATTAGGGTTTGCCTTTTGAAATAAAAATTATATAAAGAATCGGCCTATCGTATTGACGAAATCTAAAAAATCTGTAAAATTTAGGATAAGGAGGTAATTTTTTTGGACTCACAATCAATTACACAGCTTATTATTTTAATATTTTTACTGCTGCTGTCCGCTTTCTTTTCTTCTGCGGAAACCGCTTTTACCACGGCCAACCGCATTCGAATGCGTACACTGGCAACAAGCGGCAATAAACAAGCCGCACGAGTGCTTACGATTACAGATGATATGCATAAGATGCTTTCCGCTATCCTAATCGGCAACAATATTGTCAACCTGTCCGCTTCTTCGATTGCCACTACCCTGGCCATCCGGCTTTTTGGGAGCATCGGCGCAGGCATTGCAACCGGGATATTAACGATTCTAATTTTAATTTTTGGGGAAATTTCACCCAAAACGCTGGCTACCATCCATGCCGACAAAATTGCTCTGACCTACGCGTCGGCCATCCATGGACTGATGTATATCCTGACGCCGATTATTTATATTATCAACCAGCTTTCTATGGGATTTTTAAAGCTTTTGCGCGTCAATCCACACGCTCAAAAAGCGACTATGACCGAAGAAGAGTTTAAAACCATCGTGGACGTCGGTCACGAAACCGGAGTCCTGTTAAATTCCGAGCACGAATTTATTAACAACGTCTTTGACTTTGGCGACTCCCAGGCAAAAGAAATTATGATTCCGAGAATCGATATGACCTTTGCCCGTCTGGACTGTACCTTCGATGAATTAATCGATATCTTCCGGGAACATAAATTCACCCGGCTTCCTGTATATGAGGATAATACGGACAATGTCATCGGTATTATCAATATGAAAGATCTGTTGTTATGCGAAGATCGGATACACTTTCATGTATGCGACCTGATGCGGGAACCCTATTTTACGTATGAGCAAAAAAATACATCCGAGCTGTTTTTGGAAATGCAGAAAAAATCCATTAATATTGCCATCGTACTCGATGAATATGGCGTAACGGCCGGTATGATCACGTTAGAGGATTTATTAGAAGAAATTGTCGGTGAAATACGGGATGAATATGATGCAGACGAAGAAGATCCTCTGATCAAAATCAACGAGCGGGAATATTATGTTCAGGGTTCAATGAATTTAGAGGACTTGTGCGATAAACTGCACCTTCCTTTCTATTCTGAGGATTATGATACGATTGGCGGATATTTAATCGGCCTTTTAGACCACCTGCCGGAAAAAAATGAAATTATCATTACCGATGAGGATATCCTGCTGCAAGTAAGTCAGATGGACAAAAATCGTATTGAAAAAATATATATGAAGCTTCCTGCCAAACAGGAAGAAACATAAATACAGCCACCCATGCAAACGGGTGGCTGTTAACTATTGTACTCTACACGCTCCGAAGCGTTCCAAAAAATCCGATGGATCCATGTCCAATCCGCACTGTTCCACGTAATCCTGAATTTGTAAGACCTCTCTACGGCTAAATTTCCAGATCTCCTGCACATGATCCCAGGCGCCGCTGCCGGCTTTTAATACCGGACAAACGCCAAACGCTTTCTGAATCGGCGTCACTGATGTATATTCTTCCCCGCTTTTTTGATTGTGCAGCGCACGTTGTAATACGTCCGCATAGGCGCCGTCTCTCCAGACGGAGTCCTCGGCCAAGGTATCGATATATTCTTCTGAAATAAAGCGTACCGTACCGGTATCTAAAGCCTTCCCCGCAGTATCCGCCAAATAGATCGTCACCATTTTTTCCGTGATATTCCCCGCCCGATCCTTTGCCTGAAAGGTTACTGTCAAACCCATATCCGCTGTGGCGCCGGTAAAATCGGACGCCTGATAATCCAAAATGACAAAAGACGTTCCCCGTTCCTTATCCTCGCCAATGGCCAAACGTCCTTCCGGGTCGTTTTTTGACTGCAATTCCAAGTCCAAAGCCACTGCCTGGGCGAGCAGATACGGTTCTGTCAAGGAGCCGTTTTGCGCATCCGACAGCGGCAAATACATATCGGCCGCATGAATCTGCGGATATTCGTCCCACACAGCATACAGATTGAGAAACGGCATATCGGCCGCCGTATCCGATACGTCGTATTCCCCAAAATCATCGGCCGGCTTGCCAATCGTCCAATTGTCTTTTGCGGCCATAAACAGCGAAAGTCCGATATAGCTGCCGTCTTTTCCCTGATACACCGTTTCTTTTTCCTGCTGATCCGTTTCTTTTGCCATACTCCAACCCAAAAAGCTATAGGGAACCGTCTCCATATAAGGCTTTCCGGCCTCATTATTCCATTTTCCAGTCGCAATATCGATGGTCGGTTTTTCCGTTGTTTTCACAAAATAGCGTCCCTGTTCCTCACCTTCCAGATTTGGCCTAAACTGATAGCTGTCTGTCAGATAACGGACGCTATCGCAATAATTGTTGCCCGTATCCTGTCCGTTTCCGATATAGGCAACCATAAAACTGGTATCCCACTGCGCATACAGTGTCAGATCCCAGTCCTCCTTATGGACGTAGACGGGTTTTTCCCTGCTTAATACAATCTCATCCTCACTGGCAATTCTGGGCGTCAGGCTGTAACCCATAAAGCGGTATAGCTTGGCCAACTTTTCATTTGGCACAACCGCCGCCTCATATGAAATTGTCACTGGCTTACGTTTTTCTTTAAAACAGGTATCCGGACAGATCACCGGAGGATCGTAAAGCGTTCCATCCTCCGACTCTCCCAAAGCCGCAAGCTCTTGTTTGCTTAAATTGGGATGAAACTGAACCGCATACATATCTTCCCAATTGGCATAGACGGTACTGTCTTTTTTAAAATACCGATAATCCCCTTCCATATTGATGTTAGCCGCCAAAGCGCCATCCGGCCCCGCCAAGCGATTGCCGTTGCCGTCCCGTCTGGTATAATAACCCAAAAATTTTTGTTGGCGTATTCCTTCTAACAGCATATCGTCTTTCCGCGTTTTTTGTGGAATCTCGATTTTATGATTCGGAAAGGTTCGTCGAAATTCCGCATCTCTGTAAAAGCCTACGCCATATTGCTCATATATCTCCCGCGTCCCTTGGTTTATATTGGCGCCCTGACTGTCCGTTGTAATCCGAATTACCGTCGGTTTCCACTGCGCATACAAGGTCACCGTCTCATTATTTTTATAAGACAAATTTTTTACCGTATTCTTTTTTAACGCCGTTCCTCGTTTCGACTTACTCCATCCGGTAAATGTATATCCGATTCGGGAGAATCCGTTTTTTTGCAGCTTGATTTCTTTTCCACAATAGATATTGTTCTGCGGCATGGTCTCTCCTGTATCCGCCCCATTTCCGTGATAGACGATATGATATTTTTTCCGCGGAACCCGAATCGTAATTTCCTGGGCCTGATCGGTCACTGAGTAGCTGGCCGTGCCGGCTGACATAAATTCCGACGTGCCAGTATCCGCATATTGCCAGCCGGGTATTACGGCGCCTGCCGGATAATAGCCACAGATGTGCTCTGTCGATGCAGCAGGATACTGCCCGTTGACATCCATATACTGATACGCAATTTTTTGCAGATATTGATACCCCTGTTTCCACCAGGCGCCGTTGACATCGTATCCGCTGCCTCCTATAGCCGCCCCACAGGCATAGCCGCATTGCAGCCATCGTTCTCCGTTTTGGAGCTGGCCATTGACTCCATAATGCCAAATGCCGTTGCTAAAATCATGCGCAAGCTGCGGCATCTCTTCCGTACCTGTCTGTGCGCCCGCCGGTTTGCCGCAGTTGCTACAGATTTTGGCACGGGTATGGCAGCGCGATCCCGCCTGGCTGCAAGACGGCTGCTGTGTAATGCTCCAGTCACCCCACGCTCCCCATTGCGCTGCAAAAGGATTCGAAAAATTTAATTGATAGGTCTGCACTTTATTTTCCTTGGCCAACTCTAAATCACCGACGCCGACCATCAGTTTACATTGACTGCTGCGTGTATCCGCGCATAAATTTGTTCCATAGCTGACAAAACCTCCGGACCATAAATCACTGCCATGATTTTCATTTAACGGCTCTGATTTTGTCTGCCCGATCATTTTCGTATGCGCCTCTTTCGCCACGGAAATCCCGCTTATCCCAACCTGTCCTATCGTATTGATATGTCCGTTGTCGTCAGTAAACGTTTTGACATTGTCCACCTTGGCCTCTGACAGGCTGATGGCTCCGGCATTGACGCCGGAAATACTAATCTGCGGATTGTCCGCAGGATTGGTTGTCGTTCCGAAAAAACGCACATGCAGCGTACATTTTGTCCTGTTTTGATTTGTAGTCAGACAGACTTTTCGCGTCGTATTTTGGATATACATATAATATGTGCCGTTAATCTTTGTCTGAACATGGTATTCTTCCAGCCGTTTACTGTACAAGTAATGATATAGCGTATCTATATTCCGGTACTGCTCCTTGCCATCCGCATCACACACGATTTCAATATGTTCCTTCTGTAAAATATCGGCGCGCGCCAAAAGCTCTGCAAGCTCTGATTTTGTCAGGCTATCCAAAAATACCCGAACAATCCTTTCATCCGTTTCCCCGATTAGAGAATTGAGCCTGTCATTTGAAAAACTCTTCCAGTCACAATCCAAAAGCTCTGGCAATCTTTCCCAATCCTCTTGGTCTTTATCTGTCTGGAGAAAAGGTACGGATAAAAATCCTTTGCCATACCAGGAATCCTTCCCATGTTCCCCCAAATCTATAGCGTCCCGATTGAGGTTATCTGTCAATTCCTCATAAGAAATATCCGGCGTATCCGCTTGTTTCTGCGCAATCAGGGCCGATACTATCGCTGCGGATACGGAAGTGCCGCTTATGCCTATCTCCTCCCGGCGCAGTCCTCTGGCACGTACGCTCCCATACGCGCAATAATCCACCGTCGCCCCGTAATTGGAATACGCCGCCTTTTTTTGATCCGCCTGCACAGCCGACACGACAATCGCTTCCTGTAAATTGGCCGGGGAAAAATCTATTACATCCTGTCCGGCATTCCCTGCCGATACGACGACAAAAATTCCTTTCTGCGTTGCCTGCCGGATCGCCGCGCTAACTGCCTCCGAATAAGCTGCCCGATACGCCCCCATACTGATGTTGATCACATGAACGCCTTGTTCCATCGCATAACGAATCCCCAGATACAGCCGCAGGGCAGAACTGTATCCGTTCTCATCCGCTATTTTTACCGGCAATATATTTACGCTATCCGGCGTATGTTCTAAAATCAGGTTGGCCATGGCGCTTCCATGCCCATTTTCATCCTGCACGGCGCCTGTTCCGGTCAAATCCAAGCCTTCCAACACGCGCGGCTCATGATTTCCTGTCATATCATATCCGGTATCCAACACGGCGGCCAAAATAGTAGAACCAGCCGCCCCTCCTTTCTTCCGTCCCAAGCTTGGCACGGAAGGTAAAAGCATCCGTTCCGAATCAATATCCATCTCGAGTTCCTGCTGCTGATACAAGATATCCGCATCCACAAGAATATCGGGCGCTTTCTTTAATGCCAAATATGCCTGCTCGGTCTCTTCTTCCGTTTCATACTCCAGCACAAACATCTGATCATATCCTTGAATCATACGGATTGCGCCCTGTGGATCAAATCCCTCCTTCCCACGAACCAACAGCCGTTTATTTTGCCATAAATTGGCGCCTCCCGCCGTATCAAAGGAT
>CAOJLW010000085.1 GCA_948438565.1 uncultured Lachnospiraceae bacterium
GTAACAAAAAGAATCCCGTATTTATGTGGGTTCTGGCGTTTCGCAAACGCCTATAATGTTTTCAGGGAGAAAGGAGGGGGATTTATGCATATTTCTTCCATATCAAATCGAGATTTATACAAGGATTATCAGTCGCTTTCCAGTGGAAAACGCATCAATTCTGCGGCGGATGACGCAGCCGGTCTTGCGATTGCCAATAAGCTTTTGAGCCAGGCCAATTCCTATGACGTAGGGGTGCGTAATGTTGGGACTTCCCAGGACATGACAAAAGTTGCGGAGGGTGCGCTTGCATCCATCACGGACAATTTACAGAGGATTCGGGAGTTAAGCGTACAGGCGTCCAATGGTCTGTATTCAGAGTCGGATCGGGGCGCAATCCAAGAGGAGATTAATCAGTTAAAACAGTCCATAAGCGATACCGCATCGCAGACGCAGTTTAATACGAAGCCTTTATTAGATGGGTCTATGGGCAGTTCCCATGTGGCAGCCGGCCCAAATGGGATGGGCATGGATTTTAGTATGCCAAATGCTACGTTGCAGGCGCTCGGTATTGAGGATTATGACGTGACTTCCGGCAATTTTGACATCTCGTCCATCGATCGGGCATTGGATACGGTCAATGCGTCCCGGGGGAGCCTGGGCGCTACGTCCAACCGTATGGATTCCATGATGGCATATGCGTCGAATGCATCTTATAACACGAAAGCGTCTCAAAGCAGGATTGAGGATTTGGATTATCCCCAAGCAATTTCTAACTTCAAGAAGAACCAGCTGCTTCGGACCTTTGAGGTTATGATGCAGAGGAAAAAGCTGGAAAATGAAAACGGAAGAGTGATGCAGTTTTTCCGCAGTTAAACGATTCCGTAATGACGAGGATGAAAATACCGCCCCATAGCTTAAGGCTGTGGGACGGTATTTTTTATGTATTATTTGGTGATTCGTACGGTTTTGCGTTGGCCTTTTTTGGCCAGAAGCTTTTGATATGTTTTATATTTGCCGGAAGGCACGCGTATGGAAGCGTTTTTATGGATGCCTTTGAACGCGTTTTTGCCGACAGTTTTGAGCGACTTGCTTTTTAAGATAATGGTTTTCAGCTTCTTGCAGTTGTAAAAGGCCTTACTGCCGATCGTTTTGAGCGTTGTGCTCTTAAGCGTTATTTTACGGAGCTTTGTGCATCCGGAAAATGCGTTCTTGGCAACGGAAGTGATATGCTTGCCAAGAGTGGCTTCGGTTAGCTGCTTCTTGTTCTTAAAGGCAGAAGCGGCAACGGCAGTTACCTTGTATTGTTTTCCTTCCAGAGTAATCGTGTCTGGAATGGTAAGACGGGAGACTTTAGCGCCCTGGCTGACGCCAATCGCTTCAACGGTACGCTTGGAAGCGTCAGTTACTTTATAACGGCAGGCGCCGCTGGTATAAATAAGGCCCTTTTGAACGGGTTGCGGCTGTGGCAACGGCTGTGGTTGCGGCAGCGGCTGGGGATCCGGAACGTCAGGCGTTGTATTGCCGTCGGATGGCTCGGAAGGCTGCGTGACCTGCGTAACTGTGACGGTGCACGAATCGGATTTGCCGCTGCCATCGGCAGCTGTTGCCGTGATAATTACCGTTCCTGGCGCAATGGCAGTGACAAGGCCGCTTTCTGGATTGACAGAAGCGACGCCCGGATTGTCAGAGGACCATACGACGCGTTTATTGTCTGCGTTTTCAGGCAGGACATCTGCTAAAAGCGTCTGCGTTTCACCTGATTTTAAGGAAACAGTTTGTGGTGAAACCGTTAGGGAAGCGACTTTTATCGGTTCCGGCGGCTGTACCGTTTGCGTAACTGTGACGGTACATGAATCAGATTTGCCGCTGCCATCGGCAGCCGTAGCGGTGATGACGGCCGTCCCAGGCGTAATGGCGGTGACAAGGCCGCTTTCCGGATCGACAGAGGCGACGTCTGGATGGTCGGAGGACCATATCACGCGTTTGTCGTTGGCGTTGTCGGGCAGGACGTCCGCCGTAAGCGTCTGTGTTTCGCTTGTCTTTAGCGTAAGAGTGTTTGGCGTTACCGTAACAGAGGTTACTTTTTGTATGGTTTCGCCTGTATATGGAAGCGGAATAATCTCATAAAGCAGCGGAACGGTTCCGTTTGGCCAGGTGACTGTAAACGAAAGCGTATCTTTGGATCCGTCCAGGGCAAAGGTTGAAATGCCTTTATCCAGATTGCCCAAAACCTGTTCCGTAACGGTGTCGCCGTCGTAAACCTCTGCTTTCACTTCGGCGTTTGTAATTGCCATAGCATTTTGTAAGAAAGTAACGGAAGAAAGTCTGGTGTTTTCCGTCAGAGGATATTTTACATAGGCAGTTCCGTCAGAGGGTTCCGCGGAAGCATATACAGTGGAGATATCACCGTCGATCATTTGTTCCAGATTGCCCTCTAAGGTATTGGTGAAAAGCTTGCCTACGGGTTTGTCCGTGGTGGTAATCGTTTGGTTGACTGCAATTTCATTGATTCGCAGGAAATATCCGCTGTGATCTCTGGTGACCAGAATTTTTAAATAGCGTGCGGGGATGCCTGCCAGATCATCGCGTTTAATATGGTAATAGTTGCCTTCTTTAGTCAGGTGATCGCCGGCGATTTCTCCGGTGGAGCCGACTTCGGCTACGGATGTAATGGGGTCTCCCCAGTTGGATTTATCAGTAGACAGATAAAATTCTGCGCCATAAAACTTGGGATTGCCTGTCTGCTGGCTGATGGTCAGATCATAAATCGGAGTTTCGGAACCAAAATCAATGATGATATACTGTCCCTGCTTTTGTTTTGTGTTGGTCCAAATGCAGGTGGACAAATCTCCGTCAAACAAATCGGACCAAGGGCCTGAGGATGGATTGAGCGTGGAAAATTCCGCGCTGTATTCTATCACGGACGGGGTTACTCCGTTGCCGCTTACGGTCACCGTAAAATCGGACAGGGTAATGGTTTGGGTTTGATCGCCGCCGTTGTACAGGCGGACATAACGCGCCGGTTCGCCATTTAAAGACGTCGGCACAGTTTCCCATAGCAGGGAGTTGATCGAATATTGTAACGTCAGATCCGATGCGCCGGCAGCTTCATATTCTGCACGCGTTAAGCCGGACAGCTCTTTTAGCTTGACGCCAATATATGCGCCTGGTTCCAGTGATATTTGTGAATCCGATGTGATGCGGTAAGTCAGTCCGTCTAACGATACTTCGCCCAGAACGCCAGAGCTGGCCCAAAGGCCGTAGGCGTCATCCTGTCGATTGCCGCCGTTGATGGTGATTTCACGAATATACGTCCAGTAATCGGTTTTGTCTGCCGTTCCGGTTTTAGTCAGACGAAGCCTGATAAAGCGGGCGGTGATGTCTAAATCTTGCATTTCGATATGGTATGGAGCCGAATCATTGGCATATTCTCGCAGAGTTACCCATTCGTCTCCGTCCTGGGAATATTCGAGGACGGCGTTGTGGAAATAGTCGTGATGTCCGTCCTCTTTGGCTTGGAGGATATCAATGCTCGATACCGGAAGCTTTCTGCCCAGATCGACGCCAAAATAGTCATTTGTCTTTTGGTCGATTCCAAAGGAAGCAAAGCTGGCGGCGTTTCCGTCAAACACTTTTGCGGAATTGGCGGAGTCGCTTTGCGTTACGCCGCCAAGCGCTGCATAGAAAGACGGGGAAAAATCGGTTGATTCAGGATTTAAATAGGGGATCAGCTGATTTTTTGCGGCATTGATCGCCTGGTTAATAAACGGAACCAGACGTTTGCTGCCTGCTAAAGCAGTGACCGTTGCCTGTTGACTGGGTTCGATATAGGTATACGAAGCCTGTGTGTCCATAGACTGTCCTGCGATGGCAAGTTCTCTCCAGGCTCCATCCAAATCCTTTGCTTCCAATTTAAAGATTGCTTCAAGCGTTGCCGCCCCTGCCGTGGCGACGTCTTTTAAAGAAGCCAGCCATGGAGCCAGTTCGGCCTTTAGAGAGGCGTTCGCGCAGTGGTTGTTAAAGTCGTCAATGGATTCCAGGATATACGTAAATTCATCCTGCAACAGTATGGCGTTGCCGTCTCCAGTAATGGCCTGCCCTTTTTTGACTTTGGCGCTGATGGCGTCTAAGGCGTCCTTTAAATATTCGGATTCCGGAAATCCTGCTGGAACTCTGGACGAGCCTGGGCAGTTGGATACGTTTCGGGCAATCGTCAGGTAGGATTCATAGACTTCGGGTTGTAAATATTTAAAGGCTTCCTCCCAGACGATCAGGGCTTTTGCGCTGTATTGGTTATTGTTCCAAAACAGAGAGGCGAGCTGGAATAAGCCTACCTTATTGGCTTCTGTAAAGACGCAGGGATTGGATACTGCGCCGGCAAGGCCGGTGACGCCGTCCCGTGCATAATGGGTGATATCGCCCAAATAGACGCCGGCTTTTGCGTGTTCGTTGACCGGGTAATTGAGCCAGAATACCGTTTCATGATCGGTCTGCGCTTTGACGAAATTGACCGTTTCCTGGGTGATCGGCGAATTGACGTCATCGCCTGTCCAGAACAGGTCAATCGATGCGTTTAAACCCTTTAAGGCCGAAAGTTCGCCAGGCGAGCTCCAGCTTTTATTGTATCCCTGCATACAATAGGTCAGATTGGCACAGCCTTTTGGCTTGAGAAATTCATTGTCCAGCTTGTTTAAAAGGCGTACTACTTCCGTGTGTGAGCCGGAACCAAAATCGTCGTTTAAAATGGCAAATTTACGCACGCCGGCATCGTAGAGCTGTTGGAATTTGGCAATCAGCTTGTTGAATTTTTCATTAAAAGCGGAATTGTACTGGTCGCTGCCAACCGAAAAGCCGGAAAGTGCGTTGAAGAAATAGGAGATATGGATGGACCAGCCGTATCTTACCTTAGTTTCTTCTCCGATTTGAACCAGTCTACGGATCTGTGTAATCTGGTCGGCCGGGTAGAGCGCGTCGTTTTTGTGGTAGCTGTCTGTTTTAGACGCGTATAGGTACGTGTTCATTTTAAAGTCGCGGGCAAAGCGCATTAAGCTTTCGCGTCCTTCGTATTGAAAGCCGCCGTAAAAGCCTTCAATAAAGCCGCGCATCTTCATAGAAGCATAGTCTTCAATTTGTACGTTGAGGAATTTTTTGCCAGCAAATGAGGAAAACATCATCTGCAATGTGGCCAGTCCATGGTATACGGCGTCCGTATCCTTTCCTAACAGGGCGATGGTTCCGTTTTGGGCGCTTAATAGGTATGCGTCTGTTTTTTGGAAGAGATCGGTATCGGCGGCCGTAATATGCTCTTTGACCCAGGTATCTACGATCCCCCCGCTGCCGTGGATGCCTAAGAGGATTTGGCCGCGGTCAGCGATGGATTGCGCGTCGCTTCCGGTTCTGCCATAGTCAGTTAAAATGTCATCCAAAAATTGATCCGTGTACGTATCAATGCCGTATTCGCTTACAACCCGGATCTCGGTTCCGAGCGAGAAGCTGCCGTCAGTATACGCTTCCGATTGTGGAATCGGGTAGATGGAATATCGATCCGCAGAGATGGCATAGCCGTCATGCAGGATATCCGCGGCGTTTTCCGGCGGCGTATACGCATGGATGGGAATGGATGCGAGCAATAGACCCGCTGCCAGTATAAGACTGAGCAAATGTTTTACTTTTTTCATAAATACCTCCTTAATTTTTCCTTATAATGTTAATTATAACATGATTTTTAGAACAATGAAAATAGTTTGGCATATTTTTGGATAAAACAATTGACGCATCCTATGGATTGTGCTATGATAAAACAGCTTGGAAGTAGGTCTTTTTTTTATGCCTAAATTTAACCTGGCATAAAAAAACACACAAAGAATTTATGGAGGTGGGAGTTGTGCGCACGAGAATTACATTGGCATGTACAGAATGCAAACAGCGTAATTACAACACAAAAAAGGACAAAAAGACGCATCCGGACAGAATGGAATTAAAAAAGTATTGTAAGTTTTGCAGGAAACATACTTTACACAAAGAAACCAAATAATCCGGATGGAGCAAAGGAGTTAAATTATGGCAGATAACGTAAAAAATGAAAAGGCTCCTAAGACGAGCTGGTTCGAAGGGTTAAAAGCAGAGTTTGGTAAAATTGTCTGGCCGGCCAAAGAACCGCTTGCAAAGCAGACGGCGGCTGTTATCGCTGCATCAGTCGTAGTCGGCCTGATTATTACAATCTTTGATACGTTTATCCAGTATGGCATTGATTTCCTGGTTAATTTATAATGGAGGCGTTTTATGGCAGAGGCACACTGGTATGTTGTTCATACCTATTCCGGCTATGAGAATAAGGTAAAGGCGAACATTGACAAAACAATTGAAAACAGGCATTTAGAGGATCAGATCCTGGAAGTCAGGGTTCCGATGCAGGATGTTTTTGAGATGAAGAACGGTGCGAAGAAGCAGGTTTCCAAGAAGATGTTTCCAGGCTACGTCCTTATCAATATGGTTATGAACGATGACACCTGGTATGTTGTCAGAAACACTCGAGGCGTCACAGGCTTTGTCGGGCCGGGTTCCAAGCCGGTTCCGCTTACGGACGAAGAGATGATGCCGCTGGGGATCAAGCATGAAGACATTGTGGTGGATTTTGCGGAAGGCGATACCATCGTCGTGACCGGAGGCGTTTGGAAGGATACCGTCGGTGTGATCCAGACGATGAACCACGGCAAGCAGATTGTCACTATCAATGTGGAATTATTCGGTCGCGAAACGCCGGTAGAAATCAGTTTCGCAGAAGTCAAGAAGATGAATTAAGGAGGTTAGTTCCAAATGGCAAAGAAAGTGCAAGCATATATCAAATTACAGATTCCGGCCGGCAAGGCTACGCCGGCTCCTCCAGTTGGACCTGCATTGGGTCAGCACGGCGTAAATATCGTAGAATTTACAAAACAATTCAATGCAAGGACAGCCGATCAGGGGGATTTGATTATTCCGGTTGTGATTACCGTATACGCGGACAGGAGTTTTAGTTTTATTACCAAGACCCCGCCGGCGGCCGTATTGATCAAAAAGGCCTGCAACATCAAATCCGGTTCCGCAGAGCCGAATAAGACAAAGGTTGCGACTATTTCCAAAGCAAAGGTTCAGGAGATCGCAGAGCTTAAGATGCCGGATTTAAATGCGGCGTCTCTGGAAGCGGCGATGAGTATGATTGCCGGGACAGCAAGATCGATGGGTGTAACCGTAGAGGAATAAAAATAACCGGCTGACGGATAACAGCGGTCCCAGGCCATATAGCATTCTAAAAATAGTGGGAGGGAAAGCTCCCCGATTGTACCACAGGAGGTTAGAATCATGAAAAGAGGAAAGAAATATTTAGAAGCCGCAAAGGCTGTTGACAGAACCGTTTTATACGAAACAGAGGAGGCGGTTGCCTTAGCCAAAAAAGTGGCGGTTGCAAAATTTGACGAGACAATCGAAGTTCATATCCGGACCGGCTGCGACGGACGTCATGCGGAGCAGCAGGTGCGCGGCGCGGTTGTACTGCCGCACGGGACGGGTAAAACGGTTCGTGTTCTGGTTTTTGCAAAAGGCCCAAAGCTGGATGAGGCGCAGGCGGCAGGCGCAGACTTTGTCGGCGGCGAGGAATTGATTACCAAGATCCAGAAGGACAACTGGTTTGAATTTGATGTAGTGGTTGCCACACCGGATATGATGGGCGTTGTTGGTCGTCTGGGTCGCGTGCTCGGCCCGAAAGGACTGATGCCAAACCCCAAAGCAGGAACCGTTACGATGGACGTTACAAAAGCAATCAATGACATCAAAGCCGGTAAAATCGAGTACCGGTTAGATAAGAGCAATATTATCCATGTGCCAATTGGAAAAGCATCCTTTACCAATGAACAATTAGCGGACAACTTCCAGACCCTTATGGATGCGATCAACAAAGCAAAACCAAGCGGCGTAAAAGGGCAGTATATCAAGAGCGTTACCCTGGCTCCTTCCATGGGGCCTGGCATTAAGGTAAGTACCGTAAAGGCTACGCAATAAATTTGTTGATTGACATCTGTTGATAGATTTGATACAATTGAAAAGCATATTTTATAGTTGACATATTGCCGAAGACAGCAGGCGCCGCAAGGCATAATCTGCATAGAGCCTGCCGAGGGGATTTGAGAAGATTTATTATCTTTGTAAATGGACGGACGCCCCCCTGTCATGCGGCAGGGGGGTTTATCATACCCGGACGGCCTTATGTTATTTAGAATATAATAAAAGGAGGTGCACGATTCGTGGCAAAAGTAGAACAAAAACAGCCAATCGTACAGGAGATTGCGGAGGTTATCAAAGACGCGCAGTCCGTTGTGCTGGTGGATTACCGTGGACTTACGGTTGAGGAAGACACCATGCTGCGTAAACAGCTCAGGGAAGCAGGCGTTTCTTATAAGGTATATAAGAATACGATGATGAACTTTGCGTTTAAAGGTACGGATTGCGAAAGCCTTTCTTCTGTATTGTCAGGGCCAAGCGCGCTTGCAGTTTCGACGACGGACGCGACGGCTCCGGCCAGGATTCTGGCAAAATTCGCAAAAACGGCTCCGGCATTGGAGATTAAAGCCGGCGTAGTGGAAGGAGATTTTTACGATGCGGCAGGCATGAAGGAAATCGCATCGGTTCCATCCAGAGAAGAGCTGCTTTCCAAGTTCCTTGGAAGCATCCAGTCTCCGATTACGAATTTGGCGCGTGTGCTTAACCAGATTGCTGAAAAAGGCGGTCCAGGTGAAGCAGCGGCGGCAGCAGAAGCAGCGCAGCCTGCGGAGACAGACGAGGCTCCGGCGGCAGAAGCGGAATAATTGTAGTGTAGTATAAAAATAGGATTAGAGGAGGCATTTAAAAATGGCTAAATTAACAACAGCAGAATTTATTGAAGCGATTAAAGAGTTAAGCGTATTAGAGTTAAATGAATTAGTAAAAGCATGTGAAGAA
>CAOJLW010000086.1 GCA_948438565.1 uncultured Lachnospiraceae bacterium
TTCCGCTCTGGATATGGACCGGTATTTTATCGGCGGCCATCCGATGGCGGGTTCTGAAAAAACAGGCCTGTCTAACGCAACGGCCTACCTGCTGGAAAACGCCTATTATATCCTGACGCCGTCCCGGCAAATCGATCCCAAGCGCATAGAAGCTTTCCGGGCGTTTATCGCTTCGTTAGGCGCCATTCCGATGATACTGGATTACGATGCTCACGACGCGGCGACCGCGGCCATCAGCCACCTCCCCCATGTGCTCGCTTCTTCGCTCGTCCATTTCATCCGGCAGTCGGACGATGAAAAAGAAACGATGAAAACGATTGCTGCGGGAGGGTTTAAAGATATGACCCGGATTGCCTCTTCTTCCCCCGTCATGTGGGAAGAGATCTGCTTGGCCAACCAAAAACAGCTTCTGGCTGCGATTGACGCCTACCAAAACAGCCTCTCTCATATCCGCTCCACGATTGCCGCAGCCAATGCGCCGGATATACGGGCATTTTTCCAGTCAGCCAAAGACTACAGGGATTCCCTGGCCGTCGCGCCCAAAGGCCCGATGCAGACGGTCTTTGAGCTCTACTGCGATTTAATTGACGAAGCGGGAGGGATTGCCACCATTGCGACAATCCTCGCCAGCAACCATTTGAATATAAAAAATATCGGAATTATCCATAACCGCGAATTTGAGGACGGCGTATTAAAAATTGAAATGTACGATCAGGAATCCTACCGCCGCTCCATCGAACTGCTCCGCAAATATCACTATACGGTTTATGAACGTTAATTCAGAAAGGACGCTTATGGAATTGCAACACGCAACGCAGCTTCGGGGCGCCTTAGCCGTCCCGGGAGATAAATCCATCTCCCACCGCGCCGTTATGTTTGGCGCGATCGCTGAAGGCACGACCGAAATTACAAATTTTTTACAGGGGGCGGACTGCCTTTCTACTATTTCCTGTTTTCAAAAAATGGGGATTTCCATTGAAAACCAATCCGGACATATTTTTGTCAAAGGCAAGGGACTGCATGGCTTAACGTCTCCTGCCGGGGCATTAGACGTCGGCAACAGCGGGACGACGGCGCGTCTGTTATCCGGCATTCTGGCCGGACAGCCGTTTGCTTCTTCTTTAGACGGGGACGCATCGATCCGAACGCGTCCCATGAAACGGATTTTAGATCCGCTCACGTCTATGGGCGCCAAGGTTTCCAGCGCCAATGGCAACGGATGCGCGCCGCTTACATTTTTACCGGCAAAGCTTTTGGGCATTTCCTATTCCTCTCCGGTCGCATCCGCACAGGTCAAGTCCTGCCTGCTTCTGGCGGGACTGTATGCAGACGGTGAAACCTCGGTCACGGAGCCAACGCTTTCCAGAAACCATACGGAACTGATGCTCGCCGCATTCGGCGCAAACATACGCGCCCGGGGTACGACGGTAAGCGTCCAACCCAACCCCCGCCTGATGAGCCAGAAGATTCAAGCGCCAGGCGACATCTCTTCCGCGGCATATTTTATTGCCGCCGGACTCTTGACGCCGGACGCTGAAATTCTGATCCAAAACGTAGGCGTAAACCCCACCAGAGACGGCGTTTTAACCGTTGCCCGCGCAATGGGCGGCAGGATACAGACCTTAAATATGCGTACCGTATCCGGAGAGCCGGTCTGCGATCTGCTTGTGCAGACCAGCCAATTACATGGAACGTCCATCGGCGGCGATCTGATTCCCGCTTTGATCGATGAAATTCCGATCCTGGCCGTTTTGGCGGCGTTTGCCGAAGGCGCCACCGTGATCCGGGATGCGGCGGAATTAAAAGTCAAGGAATCCAACCGCATTGTTTCCACCACGGAAAATTTAAAACGCATGGGCGCAGACGTTATCCCGACCGACGACGGCATGGTGATAAACGGCAATCCGGACAAGCTGCACGGCGCAGACTTTGAAAGTTATTTTGACCACCGGATTGCCATGTCTTTTGCAGTCGCCGCATTGGCGATCAAAGACCCCTGCACGATATCAGACGCGTCATGCGTCACAATTTCTTATCCCACCTTTTACCAGGACTTGGCCGGACTCATTACAAGGAGGTAACACCTATGGCTTTTGACGGAATTACCGTAGCAAACCTTGTCTGGGAATTAAACCAGACTATTCTAAACAGCCGGATCAGTAAAATTGCCCAGCCGGAAAACGATGAACTGCTCTTTACGCTAAAAAGCGCAAACGGCCAACGCCGGCTCGCCATGTCCGCCAGCGCGTCGCTGCCTTTTTTATATCTGACCAAACAAAACAAACCGAGTCCGCTGACTGCCCCGAATTTCTGCATGGTCTTGCGCAAGCACATTGCCAACGGCCGTATCGTCGGCATTTCACAACCCGGTCTCGAACGGATTATCCGTTTTGACATTGAGCATTTTGACGATTTGGGAGATCTGTGTCAAAAAACTCTGATCGTGGAATTGATGGGCAAGCACAGCAACATTATTTTCTGCAAAGAGGATGGCGTCATTATCGACAGCATCAAGCATATTTCCGCCCAAATCAGCTCCGTTCGGGAGGTTCTGCCCGGCAGAGCCTATTTTATCCCGGAAACAGCAAAAAAAGAAAATCCTCTGCTCGCCACCAAAGAATCGTTTGACGCCGCTGTATTTGGCAAACCCGAATCCGTATGCAAAGCCATCTACAGCTCCTATACCGGCATCAGTCCTTCCATCGCCAACGAAATCTGCTACCGTGCCGGCATCGACGGGGATTTTGCGACAAGCTCTCTGTCCAAGGACGAGCAGTACCACCTCTACCATCACTTTGACTGGCTGGTTTCGGATATCCGGGAAGCCAAATTTTCCCCAAATATCCTCTATAAGGGCAAAGAGCCAATTGAATTTGCCGCGCTTGACTGCACCAGCTATCAAAATTATACAAAAACGACGTATGCTTCTATCTCCGAAGCTTTAGAGACTTACTATGCCGATAAAAACAGCTATACCAGAATTCGCCAGAAATCCTCGGATCTGCGCCGGATCGTCTCTACGGCTCTGGAACGGAACCGCAAAAAATACGGCTTACAGCAAAAACAGCTTCAGGACACCGTAAAACGCGACAAATACAAGATCTACGGGGAGCTTCTTAACACCTATGGCTACGGTTTAGAAGAAGGGGTCAAAACGCTGGAATGCCTGAATTATTACACCAACGAACCCATTGCCGTCCCATTAGATCCCACGCTGACCCCGTTAGAAAACGCCCAAAAATATTTTGATCGCTACAACAAATTAAAACGAACCTATGAGGCTTTAAGCGAACGGATCGAGGAAACCCGGGACGAAACGACGCATTTGGAGAGCATTGCGGCCGCGCTTGATATCGCGGTCTCGGAAGACGATCTGGTGCAGATCCGGGAAGAACTGGTGGAATACGGCTATATCCGCAAAAAACGCGGCGCCAAAAAAGAAAAAATCAAAAGCAAGCCGTTCCACTATCTATCCTCTGACGGCTTTCATATGTACGTCGGCAAAAACAACTACCAAAACGACGAGCTGACTTTTAAAATGGCCACTGGCAATGACTGGTGGTTCCACGCCAAAGGAATGCCGGGTTCTCATGTGATTGTTAAATCCGACGGCGAAGAGCTCCCCGACCGCACCTTTGAAGAAGCCGGAAAACTGGCCGGCTACTATTCCAAAGGGCGCGATAATGAAAAAGTGGAAATCGACTATCTGCAAAAGAAAAATGTCAAGAAACCCAACAAAAGCGCGCCCGGATTTGTCGTTTACTATACGAACTATTCGCTGACGATACACCCGGATATTTCCGACCTCAAACAACTTCCATAGATTTTCCAAACATACCCTCAGTCCACTGAGGGTATCGTATATTGTTATAGAAGTATAGGATATTCCGAAAGAAATTCAGGCAGAAATGTTTTCAACCTGTTACTGACCAATGAACCTACGCTAATCGCAATGAAAAGCGAATACTTACGCATCTTTGGCCCGTCTTATCTTTTTTCCGCTATTGCACAGGTCTATATGACGATTATGAAAAACTGAAACGCCGTAACTATGAGCACGGCAATCAGAAGCGTAATGGTTGCATTCAATATCCTGCTGAACGCCGTATTGATTTTTGGCCTGTTTTTTGCGCCTGCCATGGGAATTGCTGGGGCGGCATGGGCGACCGTAGCGAAAACCGCCGTATAAATGCTTTGGAACGTCCTTTATACAACCGTCAAGATAAAGCCAATCCGAATCCATCTGTTTGAAAAACACCCGGATTTGACCAGACAATTTTGGAATAAAACCGCCTCGATCCTGTGTACTGAGTTGATCTGGGGCGGCGGCTTATCCGGCCTCCTTTTGCTTGCCCTGTCCCCTGTGATTTGTCTGGAAGATCCCCGTGCTGGCCGTATATGTGATTTTAAATCTGGATGAAATCGTAAAACTGCCGGCGGTTTACAGGCATTATAAAAAATATATCTGGCTGCATAATTTAACCAAAGCGTAATCGAAACGCCGTCGGCCATGCAGCATAGCAAGCGGCAGGGATACTTGCTTTTTATGCAGTGTCCCTACCCTCCCTTTTGGCACGTTCCGTATATTGATTCACAAAAGCGCTTTTCGCGTCGGTATACGCGTCGCGGTGATATTCATATTTTTTCCAGAGCCGTATCTTAAGCCTTTCGTATTCTTTAGCCAATGCAGGATGCCTGTTCATATAATCCCGAAAATACAATTCGTCTGCGTCGCCGTCATAACGCAAATGCAGATGAAACACTTTTGGGGCAAAGCCGGTAGCGGTATATCCTTGATTGAAGGAGATCCGGTTGACTGTTTCTGACATACACAGGTAGCCATGTTTTAACAGTTTTTCTTTTACTTTTGTCATAGACGCGTTTTGTGGAATTTCAACTAAAATATCTATGATCGGTTTTGCCCATATACGCTCTATTGCAGTGCTTCCAATATGATGAATTCGAATCGTATCCATGCACAGGCACGATAAAAGCTTTTGTTTTTCTTCCTCATACCAATCTTTCCAATACGCTTGATGTTCGGTAAGGACAATCGGAAATAATTGCCATAATTCTTCCAGCGTCATTTCAGATAAATTGCATTGCATGATATCATCCTTTCATATCCTATACGCTTGGTGACTTTGTCACTGAAGAAGCATCTGTGATTTTATATACTGTTTTTACAAAACAAAAGGAGACTGACGATGATGAAACGAAAAGCAACCGTCAATATAACGGAATGCGTTGCCTGCGGATGCTGTATGAAGGTTTGCCCGCGCAACGCCATTGGCATCCCAAAAGGCGTCTACGCCAAAATCAACCGGGATCTTTGCGTAGGCTGCGGAAAATGCGCATCCGAATGCCCGGCCAGCGTCATTACATTGGAGGTGACAGAACCATGAAACAAAAAAAGAAATGGTACGACTATCTATGGATCGTTTCTCTGTCCTATCTGATTTTGGGATATTTTAATATCCTGTTTGCATGGCTGGGACTTCTCTGCTTCTTTATACCGCTTATTATAGCGGTTGTCAAAGGCAACAAAGCCTATTGCAATCGATATTGCGGAAGAGGACAATTATTTTCCCTGCTGGGCGGCCGATTTGGACTTTCACGAAAAAAAGATATTCCAAAATGGATGCGATCCGGTTATTTCCGCTATGGATTTTTAAGTTTCTTCTTTGCCATGTTTTTTCTGATGCTTTGGAATACATATTTGGTATTTGCCGGGACAAAAGATTTAAACACGGCGGTAACATTGCTGTGGACGTTTCGGCTTCCGTGGCGTCAGGCCTATCACGGCACATTGTTTTCGGAAGGCGTAGCGCAATTTGCATTTGGTTTTTACAGCGTAATGCTTACCTCCACGATTCTGGGTCTGATTACCATGATCTTATGCAAACCACGTTCCTGGTGCGTATATTGCCCGATGGGGACGATGACGCAGTTAATATGTAAAGCAAAAAATGTGACTTCATCACGAAAATCTTAACCAATACCGGTTATACTAATCACAGATACAATAGAAAGGAAGGTAACGATTATGTCAACACTCAGTATCAATAAAGATAATTTTGCTTCTGTTAAAACAAGCGATAAATCCGTTCTTTTGGATTTTTATGCCGATTGGTGCGGCCCCTGCCGCATGGTATCCCCAATCGTAGACGAAATCGCGGAGGAAAACCCGCAATACCTGATTGGCAAGATCAACGTGGATCAGGAGCCGGAACTCGCGCAGGCATTTGGGGTTATGAGCATTCCGACGCTGGCCGTAATGAAAAACGGCAAAGTAATTAAACAATCAACCGGCGCACAACCAAAAACGCAAATTCTTGCCATGTTAGAGGGTTAATTGACGAAGGCTCTTTTTATCCAGGATTTTAATCCCCTTGCGGGAAACCTCTACAATCCCCTCATTGGCAAAATATTTTAACATCCTAGACACAACCTCACGGGCAGATCCCATATAGCGGGCAATCTGCCCGTGCGTCAATGTAATCGTATCTGCGTCAATCCTCGACGATTCATCCGCCAGAAAAATAGCCAGCCGTTTGTCCATACTCATAAAAAGGATTTGCTGCATAACCCACATGACGTCGGAAAAACGTCCGACGGCTGTTTCCAGCGCAAAAATTTTAACGCCTGGATTGCGTTCTGAAACCGCTGCAAACGCCGTCCCGCTGACCACGTAGCACTCGCTTTCCTCTTCAGCGTCTATCAACACGTCAAAGGTAATGGCGGACAGGACGCAGGATGCAGACAACATACACATATCTCCCTTATGCAAACGATACAGCGTAATATCCTTGCCTTCTTCAGACACCATAGAAAGCCTGAGACTTCCCGAACGGACAAAAATAACGCCGGAACATTCATTGCCATCATGGATATTTTTCCCCTTCGGATACGTAACGGCATAGGAATTTTGACAGATATATTCCCGATCCGTATCTGCAATTTCTTCCCAAAACGGAAAGATTTCCTGATAAACCGTTTCAAACATTGCTCGTGACATTTTTTGACTGCTCCTTTATTCGTATTTTCTCAACAGACGGTGAAACATAAAAATACCTGCGCCGATTTGAAAAACCAAATATCCGCCTAAATATAAAACCATCATCTGTGGAACTGCGACTACCCCTAAAGCGTCCAATACGGAAAATGCGACGATGGAACCGCATACTGCCACGATTCCGAGCACATAAGCGTACCGTCCGGAACGCTCCCGCAGCATTGTTTTTAATTCATCCTGCATCTCCACCTGCTCATGCTCCAGCTTCTTTTGATACCGCTCTTGGTTTTTTGGCCTCGTCCAATATACATATCGGGATACCATCGCCAAACCGGAACCTATGCCTGCGCCGGCAAAGCCAAATAATAGACTGCCTAACTTACCGGCAGAAAACCATGATGCCAGACCAAACAAAAGACCGGCGATCAAATATAAGACCCCTAACGCCAGATTACTTTTTTTCATATTTACCGCCCCTTTCATGCAGGAAAACCTCTTCTATGGTTTTGCCAAAAAAATCCGAAATGACAAACGCCAAATCCAAAGACGGATTATATTTTCCGGTTTCAATGGAACTGACCGTTTGCCTGGAAACACCGATGGCTTTGGCAAAAGCTTCCTGATTCATGCCCAGCTCTTTCCTAAGTCTTTCTACCCTGTTTTCCATATTCCTCCCTCTTTTTTGACAAGTTTCCTTTACATTTTTAAAATACAACAAATATGTTATTTTGTCAAGGATTTTTACTTGACTGTCAATTGATACGTTTCATCATTTGATACAGAAATAAAGAAAATTTTTCGTCTGGATTGAATTTATTTTATTTCCTACATACAACACCACATAAGTCAAAATTAGCAATATAAAAGAGCCTCATTTATCAGTTGATGAAAAAATGAGCTCTATGTCTTTTCATTTTACCCTTTTTTCTATGCAAATTGGAATTGAGGTGAGCTATCCCTGATTGTTTTCTTTGTATCACAACTTTCCATAGGGCATTAGGAACCCTAATACGGGAAATAACATCATATAAAAAATATAACGCAAAACATATACGTTTTTGTATTTCATTGCAAATCCATATTTGTCTGGGTTCCTTTCATCATATTACCTTTTTCATGGCTGTTTATGTCATAAACAAGAACTACTTCATTATAGTTACGATAAAAATAATCAAAAGAATAATTTTTAAAATGCCCATACTCCTTTTGAGGGGAAATTATGGGCATTTTTTCTTTTTACATGGTCTGTTAGAAAAAATATTTTATAACATAATCTAAATGTGCAGAAAAGATTCTTAAGTTTATGATGCCGGATTTATCCGGTGATCCTGACTTATCACACTTCATTAATTTATGCTTAAGCCTGCACTTGCATATCCTACAACTGTATTGAGTAAAGACAATCCACTGGCCGTTGCTGAAAAGACTAACATCAGACGGGTTTGCGCTGTTACCGGAATATTCAGACCTGTAAGAGAGCCATTGAGTAATGTGCCGATTGCTATTACGCCAGACAATGACGGCGTTAAGTTTATCAGTGTTCCGGCTATCGGAGAAAATATATTATTTGGCGTTTGAGATTGATAAATCTCCGCCTGAACCGTAACAGTAGAACCTATTAAAGAAAGCGCTACTGTTGTGCTAAAAAACGCGCTAAACGAGGTAATAACACCGGCACGCGGAACCTGGAAGGCAAAGTTAGAAAGCGTTCCACTGGCATTTGTAATATTAATTGTGGAACCCAAAACCGTAAGACCCTGCACACTGCTTCCAAAACTGAATATTATCCCCCTTGGGAGCCACCAGTTTCCCGCTTCAGAGCCA
>CAOJLW010000087.1 GCA_948438565.1 uncultured Lachnospiraceae bacterium
AATCCGGGCCAGTTTGACGTAATCCTGACCGAGAATATGTTCGGCGATATTCTCTCCGATGAGGCCAGCATGATTACCGGTTCCATCGGCATGCTCTCCTCCGCCAGTCTGGGCGCGGGCAAACTGGGGCTTTACGAGCCTTCTCACGGTTCCGCCCCCGATATTGCGGGCAAAAATCTGGCCAATCCCATCGCAACCATTCTGTCTGCGGCTATGATGCTGCGGTATTCCTTTGATCTGGACGCTGCCGCCGACGGGATAGAGGCGGCCGTGCAGCAGGTGATTGCAGAGGGCTATCGGACAGTGGATATTATGGCCGAGGGCTGTAAGCAGGTGGGAACGAGAGAGATGGGAGATCTGATCAGGGCAAGGATATAATGGATGAAGGATGTTTTTTGACGGTTTTTTACGGAAAGGTAGATAGATGATGATGAAGAGCGACGCAGTTACAAAAGGGATGCAGCAGGCGCCCCATCGTTCCCTGTTCAATGCACTTGGAATGACGGAGGAAGAATTGAACCGGCCTCTGGTGGGCATTGTCAGTTCTTATAATGAGATTGTTCCCGGACATATGAATCTGGATAAAATTGTAAACGCCGTCAAGCTGGGCGTAGCGGAAGCCGGCGGCGTTCCGGTCGTATTTCCGGCGATTGCGGTTTGTGACGGGATTGCCATGGGGCATATCGGCATGAAATATTCCCTGGTGACGCGGGATTTGATTGCGGATTCCACCGAATGTATGGCGCTTGCGCATCAGTTTGACGCATTGGTTATGGTGCCAAACTGTGACAAGAATGTACCGGGGTTGTTGATGGCTGCGGCCAGGATCAACGTACCGACGGTATTCGTTTCTGGCGGCCCGATGCTTGCCGGGCGCGTACATGGCAAAAAAACAAGCCTGTCGTCAATGTTTGAAGCGGTCGGTTCTTATGCGGCAGGCACGATGACGGAAGAAGAGGTAAAAGAGTATGAGGCAAAGGCCTGTCCGACCTGCGGATCCTGTTCCGGTATGTATACCGCCAATTCCATGAACTGCCTGACCGAGGCGCTGGGTATGGGTCTGCGCGGCAACGGCACGATCCCTGCGGTATATTCGGAACGTATCAAGCTGGCCAAGCATGCAGGTATGGCGGTGATGGATATGTATCGGAAAAATATCCGGCCAAGGGATATTATGACAAAAGATGCGGTTTTAAATGCGCTGACCGTGGATATGGCGCTTGGCTGTTCGACGAACAGTATGCTGCATCTGCCGGCGATTGCGCATGAAATCGGGTTTGATTTCGATATTAAATTTGCCAATCCAATCAGTGAAAAAACGCCGAATCTGTGTCATCTGGCACCGGCAGGGCCTACATATATGGAAGATCTAAACGAAGCCGGAGGCGTATATGCGGTGATGAAGGAGCTTGCGGACGCAGGCCTTTTAAATCTGGATTGTATGACCGTGACCAGTCGGACGGTTGGGGAAAATATCAAGGATGCGGTCAATAAAAATCCGGAAGTGATTCGTCCGTTGGATAACCCCTATACAAAAACAGGCGGACTTGCCGTATTAATCGGCAACCTTGCGCCGGATGGAAGCGTGGTAAAACGTTCGGCGGTTGCGCCGGAAATGCTGGTGCACGAAGGGCCGGCCCGGGTATTTGAGTGTGAGGAGGATGCGATTGAAGCGATTAAGAGCGGAAAGATATAGGCGGGGGACGTCGTGGTGATTCGTTACGAAGGGCCCAAGGGCGGGCCTGGTATGCGCGAGATGCTCAATCCGACTTCGGCGATTGCCGGCATGGGACTTGGCTCTTCCGTAGCTTTGATTACGGACGGGCGTTTTTCCGGGGCAAGCCGCGGCGCATCCATTGGCCATGTTTCGCCGGAAGCCGCTGTGGGAGGCCCGATTGCCCTGATTCAGGAAGGCGATTTGATTAAAATCAATATTCCGGAAATGAAGCTGGACGTTGATATTTCCGACGAGGAAATGGCGGCTCGAAAGGCAAAATGGCAGCCTAAGGAACAGAAAATGAGCGGTTATCTGGAGCGGTACGTAACGATGGTAACGTCCGGCAACCGCGGCGCAATTTTAGAAAAACACTAGAACAGAAAGCGAGGGTTTTTTCATATGCAGTTGACAGGCGCGCAGATTATCATAGAATGTTTAAAGGAGCAAAAGGTAGATACGATATTTGGTTATCCGGGAGGAGCGATTTTAAATGTCTATGATGAACTGTATCAGCATAGAGATGAAATCAGGCATATTTTAACGTCCCATGAACAGGGGGCGAGCCACGCTGCGGACGGATATGCGCGGAGTACGGGCAGAGTCGGCGTCTGTATGGCGACGAGCGGCCCCGGGGCAACCAATCTTGTGACCGGGATTGCGACGGCATATATGGACTCCGTTCCCCTGGTAGCGATCACCTGTAATGTCGGGGTTCCGTTGTTGGGGAAAGACAGTTTTCAGGAAGTGGATATTGCAGGCATTACCACTCCGATTACAAAACACAATTTTATTATCAAAGATGTAGAAAAGCTGGCGGATACGATCCGCAGGGCGTTTGCGATTGCGGCGAAGGGACGTCCGGGCCCCGTATTGGTCGATATTCCAAAGGACGTGACCGCCCAGGTGTGCGAGTATACAAAAGCGGAGCCAAAACCGCAGGAGCGTTTTACGGAACAGATTACGGAGTCGGATTTACAGGAAGCGGCGGCGATGATTGCCGCGTCCAAACGTCCGTATGTATTTGTAGGCGGCGGTGCGGTGATTTCGGGGGCAAGCAGTGAGTTAAAAGAATTTGTGGATAAAATCGATGCGCCGGTCTGCGATACGTTAATGGGCAAAGGAGCCTTTTGCGGCACGGATCCAAAATATACCGGTATGCTAGGGATGCATGGGACGAAAGCGTCTAATTTTGGAGTCAGCGAATGTGATCTGCTGATTGCCCTTGGCGTGCGTTTTTCAGATCGCGTGATCGGAAACGCTGGAAAATTCGCCCGTCAGGCAAAAATTTTACAGATTGATATTGATCCGGCGGAAATCAATAAAAATATTATGGCGGATACCAGCATCATCGGGGATATCAAAGAAACTTTAATTCGGTTGAACCATATACTAAAACCGATGAAGCATTCCGAGTGGCTGGCCTATGTGGATGCCTATACCCAAAAATATCCGTTAAAATGCCAGGAGGAGGGTTTGAGCGGGCCGTTTATGATGGATACCGTCTATCGGATGACAAAAGGGGAAGCGTTAATCGTAACGGAGGTCGGACAGCATCAGATGTGGGCGGCGCAGTTTTACCGGTATGCCAAACCTCGTACCTTGATTACCTCCGGAGGCCTTGGGACAATGGGGTATGGACTCGGCGCGGCGATTGGCGCGCAGATCGCCAATCCCGATAAGCAGGTTATCAATATTGCCGGCGACGGCTGTTTCCGTATGAATATGAATGAAATCGCAACGGCGGTGCGCCAGAAGCTGCCGTTGATTGAAATCATTGTCAATAACCATGTGCTTGGCATGGTGCGGCAGTGGCAGGATTTGTTTTATGAAAAACGCTATTCCGCAACGGTTTTGGACGACGGTATGGATTATGTCAAGCTAGCGGAAGCAATGGGCGCGAAAGGATACCGGGCCGCAAGCAGGCAAGAATTTGAAGAGGCGCTTTCGATGGCGCTGGCGTCCAAAGAGACGTCGGTCATTGACTGCGTGATTGGCTGCGACGATAAAGTGTGGCCTATGGTTGCGCCGGGGGCGGCCATTCACGAAGCCTTTACGGAGGAAGATTTAGCGAAAAAGTAATTGACAGTTTTGTCGCAAACGATTAGAGTAAGGTTTGAGTTGTTGAAAGCATAGATTGAGACAGGAGGATATGGAAAATGAGCAGAGTGTATAATTTTTCAGCAGGGCCGGCTGTTTTGCCGGAGGAAGTATTACAAGAGGCAGCGGAGGAAATGCTGGATTACCGGGGAAGCGGTATGTCCGTTATGGAGATGAGCCACCGCTCCAAGGTTTATGACAACATTATCAAAGAGGCGGAAGCGGATCTGCGTGATTTGATGGGCATTCCGGACAATTATAAAGTATTGTTCCTTCAGGGCGGCGCGTCACAGCAGTTTGCAATGATTCCGATGAACCTGATGAAAAATAAAAAAGCCGCTTATATTATCACCGGTCAGTGGGCCAAGAAAGCCTGGAAGGAAGGGCAGATCTATGGTGAGGCGGTTGCTGTCGCATCCTCCGAGGATAAAACGTTTTCCTATATTCCGGATTGTTCCGATTTGGATATCCCGGAAGATGCGGATTACGTATATATTTGTGAAAATAACACGATTTACGGCACAAAATATAAAACGCTTCCGAATACAAAAGGGCATACGCTGGTGGCGGACATTTCTTCCTGCTTTTTATCAGAGCCGGTGGATGTGACAAAATACGGCGTTCTTTACGGCGGCGTACAAAAGAATATCGGGCCTGCGGGCGTGGTCATTGTGATTATACGCGAGGATTTGATCACGGAGGATACGCTGCCAGGCACGCCGACGATGTTACAATATAAGACGCATGCGGATGCGGAATCTTTATACAATACGCCGCCTGCATACGGTATTTATATCTGCGGCAAGGTTTTCAAATGGCTGAAAAAAATGGGCGGTCTTGCGGTGATGCAAGAACGCAATGAAGAAAAAGCAAACATTTTATATGATTTCCTGGACGAGAGCAAGCTGTTCCAGGGGACTGTTGTACAGAAAGACCGTTCCTTAATGAATGTGCCTTTTATAACGGGCGACAAAGAGCTTGACGCTCAATTTGTAGCCGAGGCGAAAGCGGCGGGACTTGAGAATTTAAAAGGTCACCGCAGCGTCGGCGGTATGCGGGCTTCGATCTATAACGCCATGCCCAAGGAAGGCGTGGAGAAGCTGGTCGCTTTTATGCGCGAATTTGAAAAGAATCATGCTTAAATAAAACGGGAAAAGGAGAGGAACGATGTATCAATATACTTGTTTAAACCCGATTGCAGAAATCGGAATGAATTTATTTTCTAAAGATTACCATAAGACCGACGATCTCAAAGAGGCGCAGGCCATATTGGTTCGAAGCGCATCGATGCACGAGCTCGATCTGCCGGAGGGTTTGGAAGCCGTGGCCAGGGCAGGAGCTGGGGTCAACAATATCCCGCTGGAACAATGCGCTGAAAAGGGCGTTGTTGTATTCAATACGCCGGGCGCAAATGCTAACGGCGTAAAAGAAATGGTGATTGCCGGAATGCTCTTAGCTTCCCGCGATATTATCGGCGGCATTGAATGGGTCAAGGAGAACAGTGACGAACCCGATATTGCAAAGCTTGCAGAAAAGCAGAAAAAACACTATGCGGGCAGTGAGATTTCCGGAAAGAAACTGGGTATTATCGGCCTGGGCGCAATTGGCGTACACGTAGCAAACGCAGCCATTCATCTGGGTATGGACGTATTGGGGTATGATCCGTATATTTCTGTCAATGCGGCCTGGAATCTGTCCCGCAGTGTAAAACATATCAGCAATGTGGAAGAAATTTATAAAGAGTGTGATTTTATTTCGATCCATGTGCCATTGATGGAAGCGACCAGAGGCATGATCAATGAGGACGCCATTTCCAAGATGAAAGAAGGCGTTGTGATTTTGAATTTTGCGCGTGATCCACTGGCAGATGAAGCGGCTGTGTTAAAAGCGATCGAAAGCGGCAAAATCAAAAAATATGTATCCGATTTTGCCAATCCGACGGTGGCCGGAAAGGAAGGCGTTATTTTGACGCCGCATTTGGGCGCTTCGACGGAGGAATCCGAGGACAATTGCGCGATGATGGCGGTACGCGAGATACGGGATTATTTGGAGAACGGCAATATCGTCCATTCGGTCAATTTCCCGGATTGCAATATGGGAGGCTGTGACAAGGCGGGGCGCGTCGCTATTTTGCATAAAAATGTACGCGGTACGATCGCCAAATTCAGCGCCGTATTTGATGATGCGGACATCAATATCGAAGATATGACCAATAAATCCAAAGGGGATTATGCTTATACCCTGTTAGATCTGGGAACGCCGGTTACGCCGGATGTTGTGGAACAGTTAAAAGTATTAAAAGGCGTACTGAAAGTGCGCGTTGTAAAATAACATAATATAAAGGAGACAAAAATGGCAGATATCAGACCATTTCTGTGTATCCGTCCAGCAAAAGGTAAAGCGGCTAAAATAGCTGCTTTACCTTATGACGTTTATAACAGAAGAGAAGCAAGGGAAGTAGTGGAACAAAATCCGGATTCTTTTTTAAAGATTGACCGGGCGGAGACGCAGTTTGCAGATTCGATTGATATTTATGACAAAAAGGTTTATCAAAAAGCGCATGATATTTTGTGGGAAATGGTAAAACAGGGGGATTTTATTCAGGAGGAGTCGCCCTGTTATTATGTATATGAATTGACGATGGAAGGCAGGGTGCAGACTGGGATTGTGGCGTGCGCTTCGATTGACGATTATGTCAGCGGACGTATTAAAAAGCATGAAAATACCAGAGCCGAAAAAGAGCAGGATCGGATTTGTCATGTGGATGCCTGTAATGCCCAGACGGGTCCGATTTTTTTGGCTTACCGCGCCAATGCGGTAATCCGTGCAGCAGTCAGCCGTGCGAAAGAAGGCGAGGCGCTGTATGACTTTGTTTCAGAGGACGGCATACGGCATCGGGTATTTTGTATCAGAGATCAAGAAGATATTGACAGTATATGCGCATCTTTTGGTCAGATTGGGGAAATCTACATAGCAGACGGGCATCACCGTGCCGCTTCTGCCGTCAAGGTCGGTCTGATGCGCCGGAAGGAGCATCCGTCTTATACTGGGAACGAAGAATTTAATTATTTCCTGTCTGTTCTGTTTCCAGATGAAGAACTGATGATTATGGACTATAACCGAGTGGTAAAGGATTTAGGAGGAGCTACGGAACAGGACTTTTTGGAAAAGGTGCGTCGGATTTTTGAGGTATCGGAATTGGACGAAGCAAAAAAACCACAAGAAAAAGGTCAGATTTCCATGTATCTGGCAAAAAAATGGTATTGTCTTAAGGTAAAAGCGCAGGATCAAACGCAAGATCCGGTGGCAGGTCTGGACGTATCGCTTTTGCAAAGTCTTTTATTGGATCCGGAGCTTGGAATTTTCGATCCCAAAACGGATGCCAGAATAGATTTTGTAGGAGGAATTCGAGGATTGGAGGAATTGGAACGCAGGGTCAACGAGGACTGCGCGGTGGCGTTTGCGATGTATCCGACTTCTATTGAGGAATTGTTTGCCGTGGCGGATGCAGGCAGGCTGATGCCGCCAAAATCGACTTGGTTTGAACCAAAGCTTCGCAGCGGTTTATTTATTCACGAAATTTAGGGAGGATAGATGGACGTATTAGACACACTGGAGATTACGACGGAAACCAGGACGTTAGAAAACGTGGGGCAGTTGGCGGAGACGATTAAAGAAGCGGATTCCAGCATGATCCGGGAATGGTTGGAAGGTCTGGCGCCGGAGCTTTTGGGATTTGGACTTCAGGTGGCTCTGGCAGTTTTGGTATATATTGTTGGCAGCAGGGTTATTCAACTGTCTCGCAAATTTTTGCGCCGCTGGTTGGAGCGCACGGAAGCGGATACCGGCGTCAAGCAGTTTTTGGATGCGCTGTTAAAATATATTTTATATTTTATCCTGATTGTCATGATTTTAACGTTATTTGGCGTTACGACGGCATCCGTAGTGGCAGTGGTCGGTTCCGCAGGTTTAACGCTTGGTCTGGCTTTGCAGGGAAGCCTTGCTAACTTTGCCGGGGGCGTATTGATCCTGCTGTTAAAGCCGTTTGTGGTCGGAGATTATATCAAAGAGGATCTGCATGGCAACGAGGGGACTGTTTCGGAAATTTCTATTTTTTATACCAGGCTTTTGACGCCGGACAGTAAGATCGTCGTGATCCCAAACGGAAGTCTTGCGAATAACAGTCTGACCAATGTGACGCACAATGATAAACGCCGGCTGGATTTGGAAGTTGGGATTGCGTATGAATCCGATTTAAAGCTGGCCAAGGAGATTATGTGGGAGTTGGCGGAAAAGGAAACGGCTCGATTGCCGGAGGAAGAGACGCTTGTCTTTGTGTCGGAGCTTGGGGCGAGCGAGGTCAAGCTGGGAATGCGCCTTTGGGTGAGCACTGAAAATTACTGGGCGGCCAGATGGAGGCTGATCGAAGAGATGAAACTGGCGTTTGACGAACAAGGGATTGAGATTCCTTATCAAAAACTGGATGTGCAGATGCGAGGGGAATCATAAAAGCATGAGCTGCCGGAGTTTATCGGAGTCGGAGGTTGTAAGGCGGCAGGCTGATCTACCTTGTCAACATCAACAGGCAGGCGCAGAAACGCTTTGAAAGGCTTATAGAGGGAATGAAACAGGCACAGGGCACGGGAATGCTTAAAGGAAGAAAATGCCTTAGAATGGACAGGGCGACTCAATAACATAAGGGTTTGTGCAAGGGAGATTGTGGAGATAGAAATTATATACGCATAGTTGTAACGTAAAAAGTATTAAAATTTGGAGGGCGGGGATTTAATACCTTGCTCTTCTTTTTTGCTTTGAAAAGCATCAAGGATATAGACGGTACAGAATAGAAAAACGTTATTTACACTTGTTTTTTGTGTGTAATAAAATTCATTTATGCCTGTTCGGTTGATAATGAGCAGAAAAATGATTATAATTAATGTTGCCATATAGTGTCAGGATTTTGATGGTATTCTATTATCCAAGGAGGAACTGGCAATGCAGGAAAGCAGATTATTTAAAATT
>CAOJLW010000088.1 GCA_948438565.1 uncultured Lachnospiraceae bacterium
CCTGAAAAGCTGAGAAAGCCGGTAAATGCTTTCTGCTGTATCTTCATCTTCCGCACTCACCGCCTGCCAGTAAATACTGTCCAGAGCATTATATAAAAAATGAGGATTGATCTGCGCCTGAAGGATAGCCAGCTCACTTTCTCTTTCCTTGAGCGCCATAACGTAATTTTTATCGATCAACTCTTTGATATGCGCTACCATCTGATTAAAGCCTTCCGCCACCTGCCCGATTTCATCCTCGGAAGCCACTTCTAAACGCTGCTCAAAATCCCCTTGCCGAAATTGCACCATTGCGGCGCATATTTTTCCCATCGGCTCACTAATCAAAGAAGAGACGAACAAAAGCACCGGAAACAGACCAATCACAATTCCGATAGCCGCAAGCAGAGGCATATACACAATCTCTCCCAAAAAGCCAAAAAAATCCCGCTTCCGTGCCGTCTTACAGACATAACAGCTTCCCGGCAATATCTCGTAAACATAAAGCTCTCCTCCCGGATAGCCTGCAAAACCCATCTGTTTTTCCAATAATCCGTTTTCTGCTATATATTGCCCTGCCCCGTCCGCTTCTTTGCCGTAGCTTCCGATCATTTCCCCCAGCGCATTGAAAAGCAGGATTCCTTCATCTGGTTCCGACAGAGCGTTTTCACACAGCTCCCTGATTTCCGCTTCTGAAATGCCGATAGTCAAAAAACCAAACTGCTCCTTGGCCTCAACATCCCAGATCCATCTACAGAGCGCCAGCTTATCCTCCCGGTTCGCCTCAAACAGCCTGCCTTTGCCCCGGCTGCATCGAACCCATAACCCTTTGCCCTTTCGTTCCGTTGTTTCCTTATATTCCCAAAATGTCCGGATTTGATCAAAATCAGAAATATAAGCGCTTGCATCCATGCAACGCAGATAAGGGTTCACGCCGTTTTCGGGATAGATGGAGATTGTTTTAATATAGCCTTTTAAGGCCACAATATCCTCGACCATCCGTATAGCCGTCCGATGCGCCCACAGTTCGGAATCCTGATTGAGCTGATCCGGTTTGGTTGCACATAAAATATCCAATATCTCTGCATTGATAGACAATGTCAAAGACAAATCATGAACGTCCCGAAACAGGATTTCTAAAGACGACGCCAGATTTGCGACGCTGCCCATCTGCTGCCCGATATATTTTTCCCGTACCGAGGAATAACGAAACACCGTTACAATCAGAAAAAACAGTAACAGAATCGGCATGATAATGAGATAGCTGCCATATAAAATTTTATGTCGAATACTCAGATTCCGGACTCGCTTTTGTATATACCGCATACCGTCCCCTCCCGTCATTTACAGACGTTTTCCAATTCTTGCAGAAAATCTGCGATTTCCATCGTACCGTTGGCGCCTTCTGCAATCCGGTTTTCCATACAAGCTTTATACGCCAGGCTCCCGGCGTCATTCACAGGCGTTCCGGAAATGCTTGTCGCCTCCTTTAATAACTCCACAAATGTAATCAGCAATTCTGTTTCTTCTTCCGCTATATAAGCAGACTGATCCTGCGCCGACATCCCGACACTGTTTTCCCATCCATATTTGGAAAGCTTATCGGGACGATACATAAAATTGAGAAAACGCACAGCTTCCTCCCGGTTATCCGATTCTGCTGAAACGGCATAACCCCCTCCGTTCCACGCCATAATTCCCGACGCTCCTTCTTGGTTCCCTTCTATCTGCGGCATTAAAAATACTCCGATATTATCACGCACTTCCTGCGGTATATCTTTGTTACGCACCATAGACGCTTCCCAGCTTCCCATATAAAACATAGCGGCTTTCCCGCTGGCAAAAAGATTCATCGCCATTCCATAATCCTGAGAATCGTATCCATCCTGAAACAATCCGGCGGCAACCGCTTTCTGCATCCATTCCATACCCCGCGTAAACACAGGATCCGAAAAATCTGCGTTTGCAATCGCTTCGCGAATCATCTCCTGGTATTCCCCGGTCAATTTAAACAGAATATTGGAATAAAAATCCGCCATCGGCCAACCATCCGCGCCGTCCATCGCCACCGGAACCAAACCCTTCGCCCGGATCATTGGCGCAAGCGCCAGCAGTTCCTCGTATGTCTCTGGTATTTCCCAGTCATACTCTTCAAATAGCTTTTCATTATAATAAAATCCGAATATATCCGTATTTCGGGGCAAACCATATAGTTTCCCGTTTACCCGAAAACCGTCCAAAGCTCCTGTGTAAAACCCGTAATCCTGATAATCTTCCTCGTCAAGCTCCGCATAGAGTCCATCCACCATAATGGCCGGCTGTCCCCAAACACTGACAATATCCGGCATCCCTTCAATCATATATGCCTTGAATTTTGTCTTATAGGCTTCGTCGTTTAACGTTTCCACTTCTATGGTAACCTCTGGATTTAACTTCATATATTCGTCTATGATCATCTGCTCCACCAACCCCTGTCCGTTCTTACGATCGGGCAGATTGGAAAACATTGTCAGCGTAATCCCTTTTTCTGTGTTGCCGACCCATTCTCCGCTGCCTGCGCAGCTGTCCAAAATAAAAAAAGCGGCACACATCAGACCCATGGCAATGATGATCGTACCTATTTTTTTCATACGTATCCTCCCCCTGGATAATCGTTCTTTTTTCATTATAACATGAGATAAAATGAGAAAACAGGCATATATTTTTAAAATAGTGGATTTTTATAGTTTCTAAACAATCGAAAACACCCGCTGGCCATATCAAGCCAACGGGTATGTTCCATCCATCATTATTCCAACACCTGAAACGGAATATCCGCAATCAACGTAGCGTTCTCATCTTTTGCCGTCACTTTAAGAGACAGTTCTGTTTCACCGTCATACAATACCATAATCCAGCATTCCGACGTCCCGTCGTCATGCTCCTCCCATCTTTGCGCCATCCACTGCAAAGAATTGCCCTGGGCATCTTTAACGACCATATCCGGATCGTTATAAGGGTCACGATAAGATTCTTTCCTGAAATCCGGCAGATCGATATGGAGCGCTAAGCCTGCCTTTGTCCGAACCGCATCTTTTATCGTAATGCCGTTTTCCCCCTGATCCACCATAAAGGTTTTATTATTGGAAGCATCTACCGTAACCGGGAATCTCAAATGCCATTCTCCTTCTACCGTCCCTGTCGTTTTATATTCCCCCTGTGTATCCCATTCGTCCCAGAGTTTTCCTCTAAGCGCGTGCAGCGTCCAGTCCACCACAAACGTCTTTTCTTCCCCCGGCGTGTAACTGCCTTCCTCAGCTCCCGACATCAAGTCGACCTGATGGGCGGATACAAACGTTCCGTCCTCGGCCCGTTGAAAATTGTTCGTATACCCCGATAGATCCATCCCGTCTACCAAAAGCTCCTGCCCGACAGAAAGGTCCGACGCATCGGCCGATTTAAATTCACCGAGAATGCCGTCCGCTTGGTTTAGTCCCGCGTCGTCTGTTTTCAGGGAAGCCGTATAATAAAGCATATAGCCGTCGCAATAAATATCGGAAACCGAAATGGAAACTCCGTTGCTTTCCGACGTCGTCTGATAGGCGTCCGCATCCTGCTGTTTTTCCACCTCTTCTTGCACATCCACCGATTTTTCTCCGATTTTTGTCAAACGCTCAATCTCTTCCGCTTCATCCTTTTCTCCCTTTGCATTGTCGATTAAATTTCCAAACACACTGCTAAACAGACTATCTGCTAAAATTGGATTTGCCAGTCGAACTGTCCCGGCCATCAGCGCAAACGCAGCTGCAATCCCTACCGCCACCTTCCATTTGCCATTCTTTTTCGTACGCCGTATATTCCTGTTGTCCATCTCGTTGACCTCCCGTAAAATCCTGCTCTGATAAGCCACTTTTTCTGTAGGGGATAATTCAAAATCTTCATATTCACTAAAATCCATTTCGATTTCATTGAGTAATCCATATATATTTTTTTTCATGCTAAACACCCTTTCTTACGCTGTACTGCTTACGGATTTTTTGTTTTCCCCTGGACAGACGGTTATATAGAACCTCTTTACGCATCCCTGTCTCTCGACTTACCTGTTCCACGGTCTGCTCCTGTACATACAATCTTAAAAACAACTCCCTGTCCGCAGGCTTTAAACAATCCAGCATTTTTTCCACTTCCGATGAAATCTCTTTTTCTATCATGGCTGCCAGCAGGCGATCTTCATGGGGAATTACCGTATCGTCAATATCCACCGTTACCGGTTCCCGTTGATACTGGCGCAGATAATCAATCGCCCGATATTTTGCAATCGCCGCCGCCCAATTTTTAAAGGTATTTTTGCTCTCATCGAAGTCAGAAATATGCTGCCATATCTTGAGCAATACATCGTCAAAACATTCTTCCTGCCGTTCCGGCAGAAGAAAAAGATGTTTCCGGATCACCGACATCAGCAATCCACCGTATCTGTCAATTACATACATTAGGGCGTCCTCATTGTGCAATTGTAATTGCTGAATATAATTCGTTATCCCAATCTTCATAAATCATCCTCTTTTCCAAGCCTGCGCGCCCGCTTGTTTTGTGGTTACACTTATTATTACGGCAAGAAATACGGCTTTCTATCATCTACAGCAAAAAAAATCTATTCGATTGCCCCATATCACCTTTCTCCTACCACATAATCTTTTACTCCCGTCGCATTGATGCTTTCAAAAATCTTTTGCGCATGATCCTCCTCTGAAATTGGCGCGCAGACCACATATAACCGATCTAACGCCATCAATATTCCATTGGCATCGTATCCTTTGATCAGCAGATTCTTTCAATAGTTACAAATATACCGATAATTTTTCCATACATTGGAATTTGTATCCGTAATATCCTGTACTCTGTTTTCAACAATGCAACGGTAAACATCGTCGTCTGAAACCAACGGCTTGAATTTGTATTTGATCTTATCCGTATGATATGAATTCGTTAGATATTGACCTTCCAACTGTTCGATACGAGCCGAATCATTCGTTTCCATTAAAAGCTGTTTGACTGCATAGATGATCAAAAAAGTCGTCGTAAGCCTTTGCTGGCCGTCAATGACAGAGAATTCCCGGGAACTAAAATCAATGGGTTTTTCCAGATAAATAATAATTCCCATAAAATGATTTCTATAATCCCCTTTTAATACCTCCTCTAAATCATTGAGATATTGCTTCGCCTCTCTTTCTGCATTCCAGGTATAATTTCTTTGATAAACAGGTATCACAAATTGACACCCTACACTTGTCCGCAACAGTTGTAATAATCCTGTTCTCTTTGGTTCACTCATATCCCTATCGCCTGCTCCATTCCCGATTGAATCGTTTTTCTTCCCTTTTTTGTAATGATTAGTATATAGGATTGATATTGAAATTTCAAACACACTTTAGTTGATCGCTTCTATTTTTACAATAGGTCTTCTCAAAAACGGTCAATAGGGTATAATGAAATAGAACGACTACAGCCAACTAAAGCTTGAGGATGATTTATGAATGAAAAATTTTACCGCCTGCCTCTAAAAAAACAGCAGAAGATAATCCAGGCCGCCTACCGGGTTTTTGCGCAAAACACCTATAAAAAAAGTCCCATGAGTGAGATCGCAGACGCCGCAGGGATTAGTAAATCGCTTTTGTTTCACTACTTTCACAACAAAAAAGAACTCTACTTATTTTTGTGGGACGAAGCCGCGGCCATTACGGTACAGCGTCTGGAAAGCTTTGGCTGCTACGATTCCCTGAATTTTTTTGACATGATAGAACGTGGGTTAAGAGCCAAACTTCAGATTATGAAGCAATCTCCGGATATGGCGGCCTTTGTCATCCGGGCGTACTATGAAAACGAACCGGAGGTATCCTGTGAAATCCAACAAAGCTATCAAAGGTTTCTCAGTCAACACGCACAGGATACCATACATCAGCTAAATCCAGACGACTTTATACCGGGATTAAACCTCAATATGATGTATCGGGATATGCTTTTCGCCTCGGAAGGCTATATTGGGCAGCTGCTCCGGCAGGAAGGCCCGTTGGATGTGGACAAATTTGAGCGGGATTTTTCAGAATTGCTCGCGTTTTGGAGACAAATTTATCAAAAAAAGGAGGACTTGCCATGAAAGCAATTTCCACGGCCAAATTGACAAAATATTACGGTAAAAACCGTGGGATCCTGGATGTGGATCTGTCCGTTACAGAGGGCGATTTTTTCGGGTTTATCGGGCCAAACGGCGCGGGGAAAAGCACAACGATCCGTACCCTGCTGGGTTTTATTTCCCCCTCCGGCGGTTCGGCCGAAATCTTGGGGCAAAACGTCCAAAAGGACCGTACCAAAATCCTTGCAGACATCGGATATCTGCCCTCCGAAACCGCTTTTTATAACGGTCTGCGCGTCCGGGACATTCTCCGTTTTTCCGCAGATCTGCGCAAACAGGACTGCCGGACGGAGGCCGCAAGGCTATGCGAGCGTCTCGCCTTAGATCCGGCGCAAAAAATCCATGCCCTGTCCTTAGGCAACCGTAAAAAAGTCGGCATTGTCTGCGCCCTACAGCATAAACCGCGACTCTATGTCCTGGATGAACCAACCAGCGGATTGGATCCTTTGATGCAGCGGGAATTTTATGCCATCTTACAAGAACGAAATCGGGAAGGAGCCACGATTTTCCTCTCATCCCATATCCTCTCCGAAGTGCAGCGTTACTGTAAGCACGCCGCCATCATCCGTAACGGCCGGATTGCCGCAACCGACAGCGTCGAAAAACTCGGACATACAGGAGCCAGACGCGTCACCTTATACGGCATAACGAAAACGCCGCATTTAGATGGGATCCGCGATATCAAGCATACCGATCACAGTCTCAGCTTTTTATATAACGGCACGCCGCAACAACTTTTAGAAACGCTCGCGCTGCTTCCTCTGACCGATTTTACGGTTTCGGAACCCAGCTTAGAAGAAATATTTATGCATTATTATACCGAGGAGGAATCCTAAGATGATTATCTGTAGACATGAATGGAAAACCGGCCGGATTTCACTGGCCGTCTGGACGTTAGCCATTATCTCTCTGCTGACCGTCTGTATTTTTATTTATCCGGAAATGGCGGAGCAAATGGAAGAACTAAACGACACGTTCTCTCAGATGGGCAGTTTTTCTTATGCCTTTGGCATGGACAAAATCAATTTTGGAGAATTTATCGGATTTTTTGGCGTAGAATGCGGAAATATCCTGGGACTTGGCGGAGCCTTATTTGCTGCTCTTCTTGGCATTTCCTCTTTGTCCAAAGAAGAAAAGGGGCAAACGGCGGAATTTCTGCTGTCCCACCCTATCAGCCGGGTACAAATCCTGGCCGAAAAACTATCCTGCATCGTGTTCCAAATTACGCTTCTTAACGCCGCCGCCATCGCCGCGACTGCTTTTGCGGCAGCCGCTATCGGCGAATCCCCGGATCTTCGGACAATGGCCCTGTTGTTTTTGGCCTATTTTTTGATGCAACTGGAAATTGCGTTTATCTGTTTTGGAATATCCGCTTTTCTGCGTCAGGGAGGCGTTGGCATCGGCCTTGGACTTGCGGCGTCCTTTTATTTTCTAAACCTGATTGCCAACCTTGCCTCAAAAGCCAAATTTTTAAAATATCTGACCCCGTTTGGCTATACCGAATCGGCTGATATTATAACGGATCAAACAATAAACGGCTGCTATGCAGCCTGCGGCGCACTTTTTGCGGCCGCCGGAATTACAGCCGCCTTTGTCTGGTACTGTAGAAAAGATATTACTTAATATCATGATACTCTAAACCGATCGTTTTACCTTCTTCCAGTTTTTTTACTGAAACTGGAAGAAGATTCCACAGCCATACGCCATGAAACCTTCTTGGTCTATTGTTTTTTATTCCTCAACTATATTCATGGTCTCTGTCTCTTCGGCGCTTTCCGGCGCTGCGCCGTCTGTCTGCGCATTATCTTCCGTCTGGGCGTTCCCTTCCGTCTGGGTATTCCCTTCTGTCTGGGTATTGCCTTCTGCCTGCGCCGCCGTATCAATCGGCGTAATAATAATATTCTCCGCGCTGATATTGGTCTTGCGCTTTACAATATCCTCAATCTGCGCCCGTTTGGCGTCCGTAACATCCCCCATATTCAATACGACGTCCACCGCATTGTCCGTAATGCTGACCACAACGTCCGTAAAGCCTTTTGCTTCCAGCAGCATTTCCGCCGCAGCTTCACGTTCAGCCGTATCCGTCAGAGCAATCATCTGATCCACCGCCGACTGCTTTTGATCGTCGGTCAGAGTCGTGCTGTTGACGATTCCAAGCAGCGTCTCTTTATTCTTGGCCCGTACCTGTTCCCTGGCCAGCTTCATTTCTGCCGCAAAATCCACGTTATTGACCATTGAGCTGGTCAACACCGCTTCGCCCGGATTGAGGTCGCTGCCAGCTTCCCCTGCGTCCGTTCCAATTGTCTGAGCGCTTTCTTCCATCGCAACATTTTCTCCGGCGTTTTCCGTATTTGCAGAAGCCTCTAAGCCGTCGCCCGTATCCGTAAAAATCTCGCCCTCTAAAATCGGGTCATCCGAAATCTCATAGGAGTCCTCCGAAACGTCCGCGCTCGCTTCCTCTGCCGCTGTGCCATTTATGTTGCTTCTCGTATAGCTGACATATCCGGCAACAGCAATCATCAACGCCAATGCAGTAATGATAATCTGATTTTTCTTGAATGATTTTTTCAATATCCTTCCTCCTGAATATTCATCTTAACTACTTTAATTCTATTCAC
>CAOJLW010000089.1 GCA_948438565.1 uncultured Lachnospiraceae bacterium
GATTTCAAACCTTCCTTGGCCAGTCGGTCGTGTACGCGTATCATTGCAATTTTAATAATATCCGCCGCCGTTCCCTGAATCGGCGCATTCATCGCCACACGCTCTCCAAAAGAACGCTGCATAAAATTACTCGAAGAAAGTTCCGGCATCGGCCGTTTCCGATGAAACATCGTCAAAGAATACCCGTTTTCCTTAGCGTCCGCTACCAATCCGTCCAAAAAAGACTTGATTTTCGGATACGTCTCAAAATAACGCGCAATATAATCCGCCGCCTCTTTCCTGCTGATACTCAAATCCTGACTTAATCCAAAGGAACTGATCCCATAGACAATCCCAAAATTGACCGCCTTGGCGTTGCGCCTTTGCAAATCGGTCACTTCCTCAAACGGAATATGGAACACCTGGGAAGCGGTCGTCCTGTGGATATCCTTGGCCTCCCGATAGGCCTGAATCAGCTGCTCGTCGCCCGACATATGCGCAAGCACACGCAGCTCAATCTGAGAATAGTCCGCATCGACAAAAACGCATCCGTCCGCCGGGAAAAAAACTTTCCGGATCTGGCGTCCAAGCTCCATACGGATCGGAATATTCTGTAGGTTCGGATCCGTGCTGCTGATCCGACCGGTTGCGGTAATCGTCTGATGGAACGTGCTGTGTATCCGGCCCCCGTCGTCAATAAAATGAGCCAGTCCGTCCGCATAGGTGGATTTTAGTTTCGTAAGCTGACGATACTCTAGGATTTCCGCAACGATCGGATATTCAGGCGCCAGCTTATCCAAAACGTCCGCCGCTGTGGAATACCCAGTTTTTGTTTTTTTCCCATACGGCATCTTTAGCTTTTCAAATAAAATCACGCCTAACTGTTTGGGCGAATTGATATTAAACGCTTCTCCCGCCTTTTGACAGATGCTCTGCTCCAGCTCTGCGATACGCTCGGTTAAGCTTTCGCCGTAAACGGCCAGCGCCTCTTTATTGGCCGCAATTCCGTCCCGTTCCATATCCGCTAACACATACGCAAGCGGAAGCTCTATTTCTTCATATAAAGAAAGCATCCCTTCTTCTTGTAACCTGCCTGTCAGCGTATCTTTCGCCTTCCAAGCCGTATAGGCCATATAGCAGACGCAGTCTAAAAATGCCTTTGCGTTTTCTTCGATACCGCCCGCAAAACCCGCCTTCCCCAACAAATCCGCCTGCGAAGGAATCAAAATCCCGAGATAATCCTTGGCGATATCCTCATAGGCGTACTCGCTCTGCAACGGATTGAGCAAATATGCGGCCAGTCCGCAGTCAAACAAACGCGTGCGCAGTTTTTGGTCATCTCCCGGCAGCTCAAAATATTTGATCTGCTTTTTTAAATCCAGCATAGAAACCGCAGCCGTAAGCAACAGCTTTCGGACGCGCTCTTTTAAATAATGTTCTGTCAAAAGGCCGCCTACCGGCAAAAAGGCCGTCTCATGCTCTCCCAGACAAATGGCCGCGCCGAGCAGCGTCTTTCCCGACTGTATCACCGCCAGACCAAAATATTCTGTTTTTTCCGCTTGGTTCAGCCAATTCTCTACCTGCGCAAAATCATCGATTTGGCAAAAATAAGCTTCCATTGTCGTTTGTGGAGCGTCCACAGCAAAGCGGTTTAACATCTGTTTAAATTCGAGCTTTTTGCATAACAGATAGGCCTCCTGCGTATACAAATCCTGCAATCTGGCCGCTTCCAGATCATAGGCGATATCCGCATGGACGTCGATTGTGGCCAATGCTTTTGACATCTGAGCCAGATCGTAGTGCGCTTTTAGATTCTCTTTTGCACGATTTGGCTTGATCTCCTCGAGATGCGCGTAGGCATTTTCGATGCTGCCATAAGCTGCAATCAGATTGGTCGCCGTCTTTTCACCAATCCCTGGAACGCCCGGAATATTATCCGACGAATCCCCCATCAGAGCCTTCACATCGATATACTGCGTCGGCGTCACCTGGTAACGCTCTACTACGTCCTGGGCAAAATAATCTTCGATTTCCGTGCCGGTCCGTTTGGTCTTTGGAATTCGGATTTTGATATGCTCCGTTGCCAGCTGCAGCAGATCGCGGTCGCCGGAAACAACGGACACCATCAGTCCCGCTTCCTCCGCTCGTTTCGAAAGCGTGCCTAAAATATCATCCGCTTCATAGCCTTCTTTTTCGACCGCGCAAATTCCCATAGCCGCAAGCATCTCTTTCATCAGCGGCACCTGTTGGCGCAGCTCCTCCGCCATAGGCTTTCGGGTTCCTTTATAGTCCGCATACATTTTATGACGGAAGGTCGGCGCGTGTACGTCAAAAGCAACCGTCAGATAATCCGGCTGCTCCTCATCCAATATTTTAAACAGAATGTTTAAAAAGCCGTATACGGCGTTGGTATGGAGACCCTGTGCATTTGTTAAATCGGGAATCCCGAAAAATGCGCGGTTTAAAATACTATGTCCGTCAATCAATACTATTTTTTTACTCATATTGCCCTCGTATATTTCTGTAGCCATTGTTTCTCTTCTTCCGTCATATACGGAGAGAGTGTATCATAGACTGTTCTGTGATATTGATTCAAAAACTCCTTTTCCGGCTTTGTCATTACGCATACGTCTATCGCGTCCAGATCCATCGGCGCATACGTAATCGTCTCAAAATGCATAAACTGACCATATGCATTTTTCCCGGCCTTACGGCAGAGCAATTCGTTTTCAATACGGATGCCATATGCGCCTTCGATATAGACGCCCGGTTCGTCTGTCGTAATCATGCCTTCCTCTAATACGGCTCCCTGCTCTCCGTTTTCCTGCTGTTTCCAGCGGAAGGCATTGGGGCCTTCATGCACATTTAAAAGATGCCCGACGCCATGTCCGGTTCCGCACTGATAATCAATCTCCAAGCTCCAAAGAGGCCCTCTGGCCAAAATATCTAAGTTTTGCCCTCTGCATCCGTATAAAAACCTGGCCGACGCAAGATTTAAGCATCCCCGCAGCACAGCCGTATAATGTCTTTGCATCTCATCGGAAATCTCTCCCAGCGCAAGCGTCCTTGTAATATCCGTCGTCCCTTCCAGATAATGCCCGCCGGAATCCACAAGCAAAAACCCCCGCGGCTCTAAAACCGCATCGCTATCTGGCGTAGCCGCATAATGCATCATAGCCGCGTGCGCGCCGTAAGCGCAAATCGTATCAAAACTCACATCCAAAAAATGCTCCTGCTTACGCCGCTCTGCTTCCAAATAAGCCGCTGCGGAAAGCTCCGTAATCCGCTCTTTGCCAATATGCGTCTTAATCCAATACATAAACCTGGCAAACGCAACGCCGTCTTTGATATGCGCTGCAATGGTATTTTTGATTTCTGTCGGATTTTTCACCGCCTTGGCGGCTTCGGTCGGATTTTTCCCAGGAATTTTTTGAATCGTTTGCGAAAGGCTGCCAACAATCCGATCGTTTACGGTCGCAGGATCATATAACGCCGCTTTCCCCTGTAAAGCGGCTACATATGGGTAAACGGCCTCATATGGCATAATCCGGATCTGTTCCGCAGCCAGCATTTCTTCCTGACCGTCTGAGAGCGCCTCGTTTTGCACAAACCAGATACATTCCCGCAAGGTCACGACCAGATAGGACAAAACGACTGGAACGTGCGCAATATCCCGGCCGCGTATGTTTAAAAGCCATGCGATATCATAAAGCGACGATACAATATGCACGTTTGCCCCAACGCGCTCCATCTCTTTTCTAAGATCGGCCAGCTTATCGGCCGTACTTTTGCCATGGTACGCTTCCTCTAAGAAAAAAAACGGTTTTCCGGAAAGCATTGGACGCCCTTCCCAGATCGCTCCGACCAAATCCACATCCGTCAGACATTTGCCCTGTTTTTCTTTTGCCAGCTTCCGATAGGCTTCACCGGATTTTGCGCTGACTGTCCGGCCGTCAAAACCAATGCAGCCGCCCTGCGGCAGTTTTGCCTGGATAAACTCCTGTATCTTGGGAACGCCTTCCGCTCCGCTCCGATACAGTGTAATCCCACTCCCCGAAAGCTCTGTTTCGGCCTGGATAAAGTATCTGCCGTCCGTCCAAAGTCCGGCCTCATCCGCTAACACGACCGCTGTCCCTGCCGATCCGGTAAAACCGGTCAGATATTCCCTTGTTTTAAAATATTCTCCGACATATTCAGAACCGTGAAAATCGGCCGTCGGGATCACATAGAGATCCACCCCATATCGTTTCATCTGTTCACGAAGCGCCAAAAGACGGCCCGGTATAGGACTAGACATCTTCATTCTCCTCATAAAATTCAAAAAATTTGGTATCTAACTCCGGATAGGAACGTTTTAAGGAAATCGGTTTTCCGCTGCGGGTCAAAAAACAGTGCTCGCTCGAAGCCAAGGTGCGCAGCTCCCCGGTTTTTTTATCGGTCATGCGGTACTCCACTTTCATCCGAATCCCGTCATATTCTGCAATCTTTGTCTCGATGACTACGGTATCGTCAAAATGTACCATACTCTTATATTCACAGGACACCGAAAGCACCGGACTGATAATCTCCATCCCCTCCATCCCTTTATAGGATAACCCAATTTGCTCCATCAAATCCATACGCGCTTCTTCCATCCAACGGATATAATTAGAATGGTGGATAATCCCCATTTGATCCGTTTCGTAATATTTGGCATGGTGTTCATAGGGTTTTAAACGAATAGGCCCTGTGTGTCCATAGATCTGTAATTCTCTTCCTGCCATAAATGCATTACCTCCTTATTACTGCTTTGCGCTGACGCACTGGCAGTCCTTTTGGCATACTGGTATTATAACCTCATTTTTTCGTTCTCACAACCTCAATTTTTGATCCGATGGGTGGGGAGGCAATCCCCATTCCCGCCCCCCAATCACTTTTCTAAAATATTTCCTAAAAACCCTATTGACATTTTTCCATTTTTCGATAAAATATTTCTAGTTTGTTTATAATTAGTAAACTAAAAATCAACTATTAACGCCACCAAAGGAGCCGACTATGGATATTGGTAAACGAATGAAGGAGCTGCGGGTTTTTTATGGCCTTACCCAACAGGAGCTCGCGGATCGCGCAGAACTGACCAAGGGCTTTATCTCACAACTGGAACGCAACCAAAACACCCCGTCCGTCAGTACGCTTTTAGATATTATCCAATGCCTTGGCACAACGCCGGCGGAATTTTTTGCCGAACAGGATCCGGAACAGATTGTTTTTAAAAAAGAAGATTATTTTGAAAAAATCAATGAAGAACAGCATACCGTCATTGAATGGGTAATCCCCAACGCACAAAAAAATTCGATGGAACCTATTCGCCTGACTCTAAAACCGGGCGGCGTCTCCGATATACTGCTCCCCCATGAAGGGGAAGAGTTTGGCTATGTGCTAAAAGGCGTCGTGAAACTGGTATTCGGCACGCAAAAATATACGCTTCATGCCGGGGAATCGTTCGCCTTCCCTTCAACAAAAAAGCATTATCTTAAAAACCCTGGCAAATACGACGCCGTTGTCCTCTGGGTGACTACCCCGCCCAGCTTTTAAATAAAATCATACGATATACAAGGAGACTCACAATGCCCAAAGAATTGATCCATTTATCCCATATTACAAAATCATACGAAACAGCTGTGATCCTCGACGATTTGGATCTGCACATCCGGGAAAATGAATTTATGACGCTGCTTGGCCCGTCCGGCTGCGGCAAAACGACGACGCTTCGCCTTTTGGGCGGATTTGAAACGCCCGACGCCGGACAGATATTTTTTGACGGGACGGATATCACCTCCCTTCCGCCAAACGAACGAAAACTAAACACGGTTTTCCAAAAATACGCGTTATTTACGCATATGTCGATTGCTGAAAATATTGCGTTTGGTTTAAAAATCAGCAAAAAAAGCAAAACCTATATCGACGATAAAATTAAATACGCCTTAAAGCTGGTCAATTTAGAAGGCTATGAAAAACGAAGCGTCGATTCGTTAAGCGGAGGACAACAGCAGCGTATCGCCATCGCAAGAGCGATTGTCAACGAGCCCAAGGTCTTACTGTTGGACGAACCGCTTGGAGCATTGGATTTAAAGCTCAGACAGGATATGCAATACGAATTGATCCGTTTAAAAGAAGAGCTTGGCATCACATTCGTCTATGTCACCCATGACCAGGAAGAGGCTTTGACGATGTCAGATACTATTGTCGTTATGAACCAGGGTTATATCCAGCAGATCGGCACGCCGGAAGATATTTACAATGAACCTGCGAACGCGTTCGTCGCAGACTTTATCGGCGAAAGCAACATTATTGACGGACGGATGCTTCAGGATCGTCTCGTAGAATTTTTAGGCGTGCAAATCACCTGTGTGGACACCGGCTTTGGCCAAAACCAACCGGTAGACGTCGTCATCCGGCCAGAGGACGTCGAATTGTCCGATCCCGCCAACGGGTTTATGGAGGGCGATGTGATTTCTACGATATTTAAGGGCGTGCATTATGAAATTGAAGTCCATGCCAACGGCTACGACTGGCTGGTGCATACGACCAAAATGTTCCCGGTAGGCGCTCATGTGGGCATTCATGTAATCCCGTTTAATATCCATATTATGAATAAACCGGAATCCAATGACGAAAAGGCGGTGGAAAGCGATGTATAAATGGAAACGGCAGTTTCTCTCCGGTCCATATGTGGTCTGGATCGCCGGATTTATCATTTTGCCAATTTTAACGATCTTCTATTACGGCATAACCGACTCATCCGGCAGCTTTACCCTGGCAAATATTTTTGCCATTGCAGAGCCGATCCATATGAAGGCGCTTTTGCTTTCTTTAAAGCTGGCGTTGTTATGTACGGCTTTTTGCCTGATTTTATCCTATCCGCTGGCCATGATTTTAAATAATCTGCACTTAAAACAGCAAAGCTTTGTCGTATTTATTTTTGTGCTCCCGATGTGGATGAATTTTATGCTCCGCATCCTGGCATGGCAGCTTTTACTTTCCAACAACGGTATCCTAAATACCATATTAGAAGGCCTTGGTATGCCAAAGCTACAGCTTTTAAATACGCCGTCCGCCGTTGTCTTTGGCATGGTATATGATTTTCTGCCCTTTATGATCCTGCCTATTTACAACGCTATGGGCAGAATCCAGCGCGACGTCGTCGACGCCGCCAGAGATTTAGGGGCCAGCGAGCTACAGGTATTTTTAAAAATCATTCTGCCGCTTACGATTTCCGGCGTTATCAGCGGTATTATTATGGTGTTTGTGCCCGCCTTAACTTCGTTTGTGATTTCAAATTTATTGGGGGGAGGAAAAGTGCTGTTAATTGGCAATGTCATTGAACAGGAATTTATGCAAAACATGGACTGGAATATGGGCAGCGGACTTTCGATTGTATTGATGATTTTTGTCGTTGCCAGTATGGCGTTTATGAATGCGCATGGCAGTGAAGAAGGAGGTGGCGCGGTATGGTAAAAAAAATAGGCGGCAGAATTTACCTTGGCATTATCTTTCTGTTTTTATACCTCCCGATCCTGGTGCTGCTGATCCTCTCCTTTAACAACTCCAAATCCAGGGTTGCCTGGGGCGGCTTTACGGCCAAATGGTACGTCTCTATGTTTCAAAACGACACCATCATGGACGCGTTTGCCATGACGTTAAAAATTACGCTGACCGCTTCGATTCTGGCCACCATCATCGGAACCTTAGCGGCCATCGGCATTCAGGCTATGCGCCGCAGAGGCAAGGCCATTTTAATCGGCGCCACGAATATCCCGCTCCTCAATGCGGATATTGTGACCGGGATTTCCATGATGCTGCTGTTTGTACGGTTTACAAAGCTTGGATTTTCGACCGTATTGATTGCGCATCTGACGTTTGACATTCCCTATGTGATTTTAAATGTGCTCCCCAAATTAAACCAGGCCAGCCGATCTGCTTATGAGGCGGCCTTGGACCTTGGGGCAACGCCGTTTTACGCTTTTTACAAAATCGTCTGGCCGGATATCCGCCCCGGCGTATTTTCCGGATTTTTAATGGCGATTACCATGTCCTTAGACGATTTTTCCATTACCTATTTTACCAAAGGCCCCGGCGTCAATACACTTTCCACTATGCTTTATACGGAGCTTAGAAAAGGAATCAAACCGGAAATGTATGCGCTGTCCGCACTGTTGTTTGGCATTGCGCTGGCTCTGCTTTTGATTATGAATTACCGTTCTTCCAAAAAGAACGATATCAATAACTAAGACTAAAAAGGAGAAAAAAGAATGAAAAAAAGATGGATCTGTTTTGCCGCTCTAGCCCTTACGGCTGTTTTCTTTACCGGCTGCGGAAAATCCCAGGATAACGCTGAAACGCTAACCATATTAAATTATGGAAAATATTTTGACCCCGACGCTCTGGCCATGTTTGAAGAAGAAACTGGGATTCAAATCAACTATGAAGAATACGAAAGTCCGGAAGAAATGTATACCAAATACAAAGCCGGAGCCATTGATTACGATTTGCTTTGCACATCCGATTACATTATCCAAAAACTGATCGCAGAAGGCGAAGTCCTGGAAATGAATTACGACAATATTGCCGAATATCAGAATATTGATCAAACGATCATTGACGCTTCCGCTTCATTTGATCCGGAGCATCAATATACCATGCCCTATTTTTACGGTACGGTAGGCATCTTATATAACACGGATGAAGTCGAAGCGTCGGCCACCGAATCCTG